>JAILRR010000096.1 GCA_024698065.1 Bacilli bacterium | reverse complement strand
GTTGAAGCCTCTTTCAACAGGTGTTTGGCTCTCTATAAGAAGAAAGGCGAATAAGATGAATATTGCTATACTTGGATACGGCACAGTCGGACAAGGCGTGGATGAAATTATCTGCAAATCCCGTCCCGATTTGAAAGTTACACGCGTTTTTGACCTCCCAACAAAGAAAGACAAACTCAAAGAGAGATTCTCTAGCGTTGAGGAAATCGTCGCCGATAAAGACATCGACATCGTCGTCGAATGCATGGGTGGAGACCTCATCCCTCACCTTGCCATTCTCTCCTCTCTCCAAAACGGGAAGCACGTCGTCACTAGCAACAAAGAAACCGTCTCCAAGCATTTAGAAGAATATCTTGAAGCCGCCAAAAAGAACAAAGTCACCTTCCAATATGAAGCCGCTGTCATGGGAGGCGTTCCTTTAATCGCCCCTCTTACCACCACATCATCCTTTGATGAGCTTATCTCTTTTGACGGAATCCTTAATGGAACCTGCAACTTCATCCTCTCGAACATGGATATGCTTGGTGAGGATTACACAAAGATCCTTAAGGAAGCCCAAGACAAAGGATTCGCGGAAAGAGATCCTTCTGCCGATGTCCTTGGCATCGATACCAAGAGAAAGATCGCCATAATTGCCTCAACCTGTTTCAAAGAAGTCTTCGATCCAGAAGAGATTCCTTGCTATGGAATAGATGGAATCACTAAGAAAATGATCGAAGACGCTAAGAAAGAAGATAAGACCATTAGACTCTTGGGGCATATCCATAAAGAGAAGGATGGGTATTCTTTATATGTCTCCCCTGCTCTTGTGAAGAAAGACAGTGTCTTCGGGGGAACCCTTATGGAACTTAATGCTGCGACAGCATCATTCAAGAATAACGGCGTTCTTTCCTTCAAAGGCCCTGGAGCAGGAAGATATCCAACCGCTGCCGCGATCATCCAGGACATCGAGAGAATTGTCCATGGATATAAGATGCAACTCGAAGGCTTAACAAAGAAAGCCACGATACTCGATAGACTTGAGGGCACTTTCGTTTGCTATGAAAAAGAAAGTGAAGCCAAAGTCGTTTTAAGTAATCCAAACGCCAATGACCTCAAAGGTTATAAGGCTGTCATAAAGGAGATTAAATAATATGCAGAAGTACAATTTCGCCGTTGTCGGTGCCTCTGGTTTAGTAGGCAGAACATTCCTCAAAGTCATGGAGGAATATGACCTTCCAATTGGAGAGCTTAGGCTCTTCGCTTCCGAAAAAAGCGCTGGCAAAACCATGTTATTTAAGGGAAAAGAGTACACCCTTGAAGTCCTTAAGAAGGGTTGCTTCCTCGAGACTGATTACGCCTTATTCTCCGCTGGGGGAGCCATCTCCAAAGAATGGGGACCTATCGCTGAGCAAGAAGGCGCTTTAGTCGTTGATAATAGCTCAACCTGGAGGATGGATGAGAGTTGCGCCCTTGTTGTTCCAGAAATCAACATCGATGACATTAAGTCCAAACGTAGGCTTGTCGCTAACCCTAACTGCTCCACCATTCAAAGTGTTCTTGCTTTAAAACCTCTTGAGGACGCTTTCAAAATCACCCGTATCAACTATTCGACCTACCAAGCCGTCTCTGGCTCCGGCAAGAAAGGTCTTAACGATTGGGAAGGCGCAGAGAAAGGACAGCCAACCGGCTTCTATCCTTATGACATCTCCCGTACCTGCATCCCTGAGATCGATGTCTTCTTCGATGATGGATATTCCAAAGAAGAGAAGAAGATGATTGAGGAGACTAGAAAGATCCTCCACCGTCCAGACTTAAAGATCTCCGCGACCTGTATCAGAGTCCCTGTTCCTGTCGCCCATGGCGTCATGATGGAAGTCGAATTCGAAAAACCTGTCACCCCAGAAGAGGCGAGAAAGGTTTTGGCCGCTTATCCAGGCATCAAAGTCTTAGATGATCCAAAGAACCATATTTACCCAGTTTCCACTGTCGCTGTCGGAAATGATTACGTCTATGTCGGAAGAATCAGGAAAGACACCTCAGTCGATAATGGCTTACTCATCTACTGCGTTGCCGATAACGTCAGAAAAGGCGCAGCGAGCAACGCTGTCCAGATCGTTAAGAAGCTCATCGAAGAACACGAAGAGCTCATGGCCTATAACGAGAAGAAATAAGGAGAGGGAAAATGCTTAAAGTTTGCAAATTCGGCGGTTCATCTCTTAGTGACGCCAAACACTTCAAGCAAGTGAAAGCTATCATCGAGGCCGATCCTGACCGTAAGTGCGTCATCGTCTCCGCTCCAGGAAAAGGCGAAGGTGAGCATGACAAGATCACCGACCTTCTTTATCTTTGCTACCAGCACCGCAAATACCACGTCGAATTCGATGGGTTATTTGAAAGGATTGAACAAAGGTACCTCACCATCAAAAAAGAACTCAATATCGATTATCCGATTGAGAACGATCTCGAGGAGATCAAAGCCGACCTCAAAGAGAAGAAGCTCACTGAAGCCAAACTCGTCTCAAGAGGCGAATATTTGTGCGCTAAACTCTTAGCCGCGTATCTTGGCTATTCCTTCCTCGATGCCAAAGACCTCATCCACTTCAAATTCGATGGAAAGGTTGATGAGAAGAAGACTAGCGAAGATATCGCTAAAGCCTTTGCTAAAGTCGAGAAAGCCGTCATCCCAGGCTTCTATGGTTCATATCCTAATGGCGAAGTGTGCTTATTCAGCCGTGGAGGAAGCGATGTCAGCGCTTCATACTTCGCTGAAGCCTTAGACGCATATCTCTATGAGAACTTCACCGATGTGAGTGGCTTCTATATGGCCGACCCTCGCATCATCCCAAACCCTCTTAGAATCAATGAGATTTCCTATGACGAATTAAGGGAGCTTTCTTATGCAGGTGCCCAGGTTTTACATGCTGAGACCATCATCCCTCTTATGGAGAAACGCATTCCTCTTGAAGTTCTTAATAGCAACTGTCCAGAAGAAGGCGGAACCTTCATCAAAGACAAGGCTCCAGGCAATAACCACCTCATCACCGGTCTTACCGGCAAGAAAGGTTTCATCGCCCTCACCTTCGTCAAGAGCAGAGAATATGACAAGCTTGAAAGCATCCGTTCCGTCTTAGATGTCTTTGCGAGATACAAAGTCTCTGTTGAGCATATCCCAACCTCGATTGATTCTTTCTCCGTCATTGCTGAGAAGAGCAACCTCGAAGACCGTTATTTCGATTTGGTTGCTGAATTAAAGAAGCTTCCTGAGATTGTTTCCATCAGCGAAGACGATGATGTCGCTTTAATCGCGATTGTTGGTTCTAACATGGCTAAGAAGAGCGGTGTCTCTGGCAAGCTCTTAAGCGTCTTTGGCGAAGAGAAGATCAACATCAAACTCATCGACCAAGGAAGAGAAGAAATCAACATCATCGTCGGTATCTCTAATGCTGATTTTGAGAAATCACTCAAAGCCTTATATACGAGATTCTCAGGGGAAATTATTTAATTAACCCCTGCAAAACCCACTTGTTTTTGCCTATTTAAGAGAAGCAAAAGGGCCTTCTTTTGGTCTTTGCCGGCATTACTCATAATGAGACAGATATGCCCCTACGGA
>JAILRR010000032.1 GCA_024698065.1 Bacilli bacterium | reverse complement strand
GATGGGTCGCCATTGACGTCATCGATGACGAGGATGTCGGCGTCATACCCTTCCATGAAGGAGCCGGCTTTGCCGAAATATGAGGCTCCACCGAGCGTGCCGATATAGAGGGCTTCCTTGGCATTAAGAGGTTTGTAGTTATTCCTTCCTCCGTGGTTGATGACCTTGGAGAGCTGGATGGCAAGTTTGAGATTGGCGAAGAGATTGAGGGTGCTTCCCCCTGCCACGTCTGAGCCGATGCCGACATGCATGCCATAATCGAGATATTTCCTCACTGGCATGATTCCGCCTGTGGTGACGTTGGTGTTGCTCTCTGGGCAATGGACGAGATAGACGTCTTTCTCTTTGAGGGTCTTCATCTCCTCATCGGTCACGTAGATGCAATGCGCCATGACGGAATGGTCGAGAAGGCCCACTCTATCGTAGGTATCCGTGTATGATTTCGCATCCGGGCAAAGTTCTTTTACGAAGGCGATCTCTTCAAGATTCTCATCGAGATGGGATTGGGAGGCGACGCCGTATTCCTTACGGACTTCCCCTAGCATTTTCATCATCGGATCGGTGCAGCTGACGGTGAATCTTGGGGTGATGCATGGTTTGACGTGTTTGAAGTCTTTTAAGCGTTTGATGAGCTCGATGTTATCTATTCTCGCTCCTTCGACGGTTTGGGAAATGTAATCAGGGCAATTTCTATCCATGTCGACGATGCCGACATAGGCGTCGATGCCCGCTTTCTCAAGGAGTTCGCAAAGGATATAAGTTCCTTCGAGATGGATGGTCGCGAAGATGACCGCTTTGGTGGTGAAACTCTTCTTTAGGCAATCCACGAAGACTTTGTAGGCCTTTTTGGCGTGTTTCTCGTCTTTGAAGGCCGCTTCACGAGGGAAGGTGTATTTGTCGAGCCACTCAAGGAGGGTGACGTCCATGAGGGTGCCTTTATAGGCGAACTGGGAGGCATGAAGATGAAGATCGGCCATACCTGGGAGGATGAGCTTCCCAGTGTAATCGATGAGCTTCTTTTTCTTTAACTCTTTCGGGAGGGACTTCATGGCCTTGACGATTTTTCCATCTTTGACATGAAGATAACCGTTATGGATGGTGACAAGTTCATTGAGGCTAATGTTATAGGCAATGTCGCCTTTGATGATGTATTCCATACCTCTCCTTTCTATTTGAAAAAGCCCCGTAAAAAGGGGCTCTTAGGTTATTGGTGTTCTGATTTTTTCTTTGAGGTTTTGGCCTTAGAGTAAATCATATGATTACTCTATCACAATTCTTTCTGAGGTGTTATCGAAAGAGAGACCTCTGATAAGAGTCATGTTCTATCCAAGCGTAATAAACGATTCATTTATTGCGAAAGAATACCAACCTTCAGCACACTTTTGGATTTCGGTCGAAGCATAGACTTCTTTTTGGGCTTCGAAATCAGTAACGTAAGCAAGGACAATTATTATTTCGCCTTTTTTCGAACTAAAACATTCTGAATCTAAGTGGATGTCAACTTTCTTGCTGAATACCGTCTTGTCGGCATTTCGGTCATGCATCCAATAGCAGTCCTCATAAGGCTCATCGATAATAAAAAGGCAGTCAAACTCCTTTGCTCGATAATCGTTCCCGGTCAAAAACATATACTTCCTAGAGGCATATTCGGAATCTATTGTTTCAGCTGCCTTGTTGTACAATCCGTATTCGATTGTCAAATCAACACCTTCCGATAAAGAAAAGGTGATTCCGCTAGTCTGACTGCCAATCTGAGGAATGTTAAAACTTGGTCCTAAGTCCCCCTCAAACCCATCCAAAGCAAAACGAAAACACCCCGCTAAAAAAGGTATAATCGACAGCAAAACCAGTTTGGATTTCTTTTTCATATCATAATTGTCACGATAAAGGTGACCCTTGCCCGTATTGTTGCACAAACTAAAAGAAAAAAGCAACACCACCTATAGGTGCTGCGTTATGAGAAACGTTAGATGTTCTTGCCGAATTCGTAGGCGCCTTTGAGCCGTTCTTCTGTGATGTCCCCTACGTCATTGAGGGCAAGGCCATCATATGAGCCTTTGTACTCGACCCCGTCGAAGCACTCAACCCAGCCTTCGATGGCCGCGGTCGGTTTTTTGACCGCTTCTGGATTATCGTCCGCGCAGGTGAAGAGGGCGTATACCTCTTTGAACTTCCTGTCTTCTCTTGGGTAAAGAGGGTTCATTCTGTCGAGGAAGGTCTTAAGCTGACCGGAGATCGAATAGTAATAGATAGGAGAAACGAAGAT
>JAILRR010000018.1 GCA_024698065.1 Bacilli bacterium | reverse complement strand
ATAACCGCTTCTAAGGAAAAGAGGGAAGAAAGTCGACCATTCGCTCACCATGGTGTTTGCGATGGCATAGTTTTCGCTAAAGTCGCAGGCGTAGCTCAAACCGATATAAGCAAGAGGCACCAAAGCGAGGAGTTTCATCGGCGTCTTTTTATGTTCGATGAAGTAGATGAAGAGGGCATACATCAAGAGGTCGGTGAAGGCCTCAGCAGGCAAAATAACATCCGGTCTGATGGCTTGGAGGATAATCTCAAAAAAGGTTATCCCCACCCACATAAGCGCGAGCCTTAATACATAATTCAAACGGTCGTGGGACTTACGTAAACCCTCCGCCAAGAAGAAGATGAAAAGAGGGAAAGCAAGCCTTCCGATGCACCTAAAAACAAAGCCAAAATTGTAGGTTGTTGAGCCAAGCGGGAAAGACGCGGTATCTGTCATCATTGCCCCGATGTGGTCGAGGGTCATGAAGACAATCGCGAGCAATTTAAGCGGGAATTGTTGGAGAAATTGGAATTTTTCTTTCATGTTTAAGCATTAGCCATAGTGGCTACGAAATTAACCAAGAAATGGGCGAGGAAGGAAGCACCAAGACCCCATTTCTCATAAGCGAAAGCGAAGGCGAGGCCCGCAAAAACATAAGAAGGGTAAGAGAGCCATTCATTGACGCTCCCGTAATCGTGGATATGGATTAAACCAAAGATGACGGATACAGCAAGGTAACCGATAACGCGGTTGATTCTTCTTGTGAAGTTGAAAAGGCCAACGCGATAGGTGAGTTCCTCGCACATTGGACCGATAAGGCAAATGAAAATGATGGCGAGAAGCAAATTCGGTTTCGTGATGCTATCAACGGCCGTTTGGTTTTCGTTGATGGTCGCGCCTAAACTTCTTGAAATCATCCCCCAAACGATATCGAAGCCGAGGACGCATATTGCGACCATCGCTCCCCAAAGCATCTCTGGTTTGGCGAAGGACTTCAAAAGCTTAGGTATGTAGGTGGAACATATGCCAGCGAGTATGAGAAAGAGCACCATATATGTCCCATAATTGAGAAGCATGTTGAGTTCGACCTCGGTCATGACAGAAGGTAGTCCAAGACCGATGATGATTTTGGAAATAATATGGGCGATTAAATTCATGCAGGTGAATCCAACTATGAATAAGGCGGTCTCGATAATTGGGTTTGCGAAAGTGATGTCATGGATTGGGTTGGCTCTTTCGTCTTGGCTTGGTTCGCCGCATTTTGGGCATTTCGATTTCCAAGCGTCATGCCAGTGACCGCATCTCTGACACTTGTTTTGATCGAACGGGTTGGAGAAATATCTTTTACTTTGGTTTTCGTTCATGCCTCCTATTTTAATTGAAAATTAACCCTTGTCTATCCATAATAGGGTTAGCAGCAAAATAAGCGGAGGAATATTATGTTCTCAGACGGCTCTTTTGATTTAGAAAGCATCCTTAACACTATGAATATGGTCCTTTTGGGCGTATTCATTTTCATTTTGGCCATACTCGTCATTTCTTTTTTACGCGGGCTCAGACGCGGATGGGTGTATGGCACTTACCGCTTGGTTTTCTTCGCTATTCTTGTCGTTGCTGCATTCGTCTCGCTTAAGGCTGTCGGCAACATGCTTGCTGACATAGACCTCAATACCTTTGGCATACCTGGCATGCTTAATTTGACTGAAATCAGCCAAGACGTCACTGTCAATGGCGCCACCGTGACGATTTCTGCTCCGATCACTTCGATCAGAGAGACTGGCACAAGCCTTCTTATCCAACTTCTTCAGGCTTATGGCATTGAGGCTGACCCAGAAACCCTTTTGGGTCTTGTTTTAGCCATTGTTCTCTCGTTTGTTTGCATCATCCTCCTCATCATCGAGGCCCTTATCATCTGGATTGTCGGTGGCCTTCTTTGCACGCTCCTTTGGCATCTTCTCTTCAAGCATTTCCTCTCCCCAAAGAACGAAGAGGGCAAGAGAGTCAAGAAATTAAGAATCATCTCCGCCTTCGAGGAAGTAATCGTCAGCGCAACCATCCTTGCGATGTTCATCTCGCCTCTCACATCTTTGGTGAACACGACTTCGAAAGCAATCAGTCGCCTTCCAAAAGACGAGAACCACCAGACCCTTATCGCCAATGACAAGTTCTATAGCGTTCTCACAAGTGTGGTGGACACCTATGAGAATTCCCTCCTTTCAAAGACATTCTTCAGCTGGTACACCGATCCAAATACTGGCCTCACCTTCGATGCCGCTTTGATTGATTTCATCACGACCGTCAATATCGATTCGACTGGCGAAAAGAAAATCAGCCTCATGCGCGAGTTCAAGAATGTTGTCGATCTTGCTAGCAGCGCCCTTACTTCTGGCATCTTTAACGCCGAGAGCGTCGAGACAATCAACTACGCGACCATCCTCACGAGTGACCTCATCCCAACGGCCATCCGCGTTATCGGGCGTTCCGAACTCATTCAGACAATCCTTCCATTCGGTCTTCAGTTTGCGATTAATCTCCCAGAAGTCGCTGAGTATGTGATGACAGAAGAGGGTATTGATTTTAGTCACTATGAGCCTGCCGCTACCTTCGATGACCTTGCTGATCTATGGACAAGCGTCGCTAATTCCGGGCTTTTCGATGACATCATCGATGAGAATGGCGAATTCGTTGATAGCGATACAATGATCGACAATGTCTTTAAAGCCGACTACAAGAGCATCTTCGATTCTTTCTTCAAGATCTTCTCCCCGGACGAAAGGAAGGTCCTCGATGATATCATCGCCTCCGCCTTATACGTCCAAGCTATTAAAGAATACGGAAGTCCTGCGACCGAAGGCGCCGATGACCTCAGCTTTGGTGTTAAGGATTTGCTTCCGGAGTTGACCGCAGAAGACTTGAGAAGAGGGGCAAATGGCTATCCTGTCGCCATACCTGATTCCATAAAGTCAATCGATTTCGGAGAAGAGCTTAAGGTTATCTTCGATTCTTTCTATGAGATTTTCACCGTCGATCCTTCAATCGCTAAAATTGTTTTGGAACCTGTCTTAAACCCTCAAGGATCTAGTGCGCCTACGGGGGAGGAGCCTTTCGCCGACACTAATGTAGGGAAATTGCTCATAGCCATTCTCGAAAACAAGGATGGAGTCGAGCACTGGATTGATGGCAAAGAGGTCGAAGGCGCCTCTTCCGATGACCTTTGCCTCCTTGATTCGAATCTCATCATGAACGCTGTCCCTAAGATTCTCGAAACCTTAGAAATTGGCATAAACCAAAGCTTTGAATTAGTTGGTGATGATGAAGTTGATTTAAGTAGTATCGCCACCAGCTTCAAAAACAAAGAAACCCCAGCTGCCAAAAAGGCGGCAGCTAAAGCCGAAGCCCAAGCCATTATTGATGTCTTGTCGCCACTAGTTGAGTCCGAAGATGGCATGGCTCTCATCAAAGATCCTGATGGCAAGCCAGGTCTTTATTTTGACAAAGATAACAACTTCTTAGGCGCGAAAGAAGGCTTGCTTGACGCTGTTGCGGACACTGTTAAGAAACTCGATAATTCCAAAGTTTTCTCTTCGGTGATCCCTTCTGTTGTTGAAAAACTCCTTGCTGGTGACGACAGCCCTCTCGAAGAACTCTTGGGGAACAATATCAAAATCGATGCCCATTGCGTAGATAATGCAGGCAATAGCATCTTTGGGCACGAGCTCTCCAAACTCGTGAGAGCCCTTGGTGAGTGTCAGGATGTTATCGTCCTTGCCTCAGGGATGGACACAAGTTCCAGCGATATGCACGCCATGGAAAAGCTTTTCACCCAGATGTGTGACCTTGAGACGAAAAACCACGAGAAACAGCTTGTGAAACTCTTCTCTGCCATTGCTACGAATAAGGTCATCAACCCGGTTGTGGAAGGAAAATACAATTCGAATTTCTACGGCCTTTTCAAGAATATCTTCGAAAAGATGGGCATTGGTAGCGATGATCTTAACACCACGATGGAAGACATCATCTGCGATGAGCACTTCGATGCCGAAAATGAGGTCACAGCCTTTGTTGGCCTTGTCGAATATATCTGCGACAAAGGGCTTCTTGGCTCGATTTCCAACCTCTCTCTCGATTCGATGGCCAACATCAAATTCGGAGAGCTTTTCGCCAAAGTCGACGGTTCCGAGCTCCTTAGTAATGCCTTAGGCTCCATCATCGACAATTCTTTGCACGATAATGATATTTTCACTTACATCAACGAAGGTGGGGAGACCGTTGCCCTATCTTTCAAGAACATCACGAATTGGACCGCTGAAGGTGAGGCCCTCGACACGATGACGAAGTATGCCGTTCAGTTCGGCGACCTTTCCAATCTTAACCTTGAATCGATTGATCCGGATATGATGGACTCAGTCCTTTCCTACCTTGCCAAATCTCAGCTCTTCGTTAAAACGAACGCTAATGGAACTTACGACTACAATTTCCCTAACTATATCGCCTCCAAACTCATTGAGGCTTTCAAAGGCTCTGGCTCAATGGGCACGTATTTCGCTAACTTAACCGAGACTTATGATGCCGTCGATGGCTATAAAGTCGTGGCTGCCCCAGGAACTGCAAATGAGGACTATAGCGACTTCAAAGCCAGTGTCCTTTCCCATGCCGTTACCGGCGCTTCCTCTCTTACCGACATCGAAGCCGAGCAAGATGTTTTCATCGATGAAGCTAAGCTCTTTGGAAGAATCATCAGAAACGTTTCTAACAGCGGCGCCTTCGAACTTATGAGCAGCGGCTCAAGCGCTGATTTCAGCAAATTCAAAGCGGAATATTTCCGTGCTCTTCTTAATGATATGTCCGAATCCGTCCTCTTTGGAAAGACCGCTGTCCCAGCCGTCCTCAAAGTGGTCGTTGATACCCTTTCGACCTCGGTTGATACGTTCAAGAACGCCAACATCATGTATGCATATAACTGCGGTGAAAGCGAACGTCTTGAAATCGCCAATTCGATTGCCGACCTTCTTGAGGTTATCGTCGATCCTGTTAGCGGCCTCATTGGCCCATCTGGCGAGATTGACACCGGTGCTTTTAGTAACATCGAAGACCTCGATCCAAATCACCTTATCTCACCTCTTCTCAAATCGCTTGCGAATAACAAAGTCTTCACGACCCTTTCCGACTATCAAGAAGATGTTGCCGGCATCACCGACACCGCTCTCGACAATCAGATGCTCTTCGTTTTGAAGCAAAGTACCTGGTATGGTAGTGACGAAAGAGCAGAAGCCGTCTATCCGTACATCAAAGAGATGGTCGCGAATAGAGCAGGCGGATGGGAAAGCGAGATCGACCGTTTCGTCGAAATCGTCGATGACCTCCATGTCATGGGCATCAAACTCGATTCCTCTTTCGATTTCGATTCTTACTTCCAAGAAGCCGGATATGGCGTCGACGTCCTTAGCGACCTCTTCATTGACATCAATGATTCCTGCCTCTTGTTCCCTGGCTTCCCAGAGAAACTCAATACCGCTTTATCAACGGTTGAAGGCTCACTTGCAAGTTCAGGCCTTAACCTTGACAACGCAAACCTCTATTACCTTGGAAAAGCGACCGTTCCATCAACTACCTATAGCTATGCCACGAAAGGCTATGCCGAGGATGAATGCTACAACCTCGCATCCGTCATCCGTTATGGCAGCGCTTTGAGCGGTGGCATCAATGTCAACGACCTCACCGCCATCCCAACGGGCGATATCGATAACATCACCGAGCTCCTTGGCACTTTCGCAAAATCCCATATCTTCAACAGCAAGAAGAGCGCTACTTCCGATACCGTCTTCCAGGAATTCATCGCCAAGATTCTCACCACCAACGAGCATGTTGAGGATTACATCTATGATGTTTCTTCGCCAAAAGACATGGCGAACGCTTCTTTATATAGCGATGCCACAAGCAAAGCCAAGTACCTTGCTGCTACCTACTATCCTGAGGTCGACCCTCTTTCAACGACAGCCGATAGCATTGCCACCGACAATATCACCGG
>JAILRR010000007.1 GCA_024698065.1 Bacilli bacterium | reverse complement strand
CCATAATCCTGATATCACTTTAAATGTCGATGTGAGGAAAGACGCCATATATCTTTCTAGCCATACCTATATGGGAGCAGGGGGATATCCTCTTGGCATGAATGGCAAAGTCCTCATGATGCTTAGTGGTGGCATCGATTCGCCAGTCGCTGCTTATATGATGCTTAGACGCGGCATCAAGATCGAATGCATCCATTTCGCCGCTCCGCCATACACTAGCGATGCCGTCCTCGACAAACTCAAAGACATCATCAAGAAACTGAACGTCTATCAAGAGAACATCAAACTGAACATCGTCCCATTCACGAAGCTTCAGCTTGCCATCTACCAATATGTCGCTGAGCCATATTGCATCACTATCATGAGAAGGATGATGTACCGCATCGCCGAAAGAGTGGCTCGTCGCCATAACTGCGTCGGCATCGCCTCTGGCGAATCAATCGGCCAAGTCGCTTCCCAAACCTTAGACAGCATGGTCACAATCAATAATGTCACGAACTATCCTATCATCCGTCCTCTTGCGGTCACTGATAAGCTCGACATCATCAAACTCTCCCAAGAGATTGAAACATATGATATCTCCATACGTCCATATGAGGATTGCTGCACCATCTTCAAGCCAAAGAAACCGAAGACCAAACCGAAAATCTCCGAGTGTGAGTATTACGAAAGCCTCTTTGATTGGAAGCCATTACTCGATGAATGCGTCGAGAACGTGAACTCCATCATGATCAAAGACGGAGAAGAAGTGGACTTCGAAAACAAATAATAAAAAACCGCCTGGTTTCCCGGGCGGTTATTTATTTAGAAGAAGTTGCTTATTTCTCTAAGGCCTTCTTGGCGGTCTTGACGAGGTCGCCGAAGGCTTTTGGGTCGCTGATGGCGAGCTCAGAGAGCATCTTACGGTTGAGGCCTTCACCAGTCTTGCTGATGATGCCAGCCTTGGTAAGGCCGTTCATGAACTTGCTGTAGCTGAGGTCATACTGACGGCAGCCGGCGTTGATACGCTTGATCCAGAGCTTACGGAAGTCGCCCTTGCGGTCTTTGCGGCTGACGAAAGCGTAGTTGTAACCACGAAGGACCTGTTCCTTAGCGGTCTTGAATAAAAGGTGCTTGGAGCCTCTGTAGCCAGAAGCAGCTTTTAAAATCTTCTTGCGACGAGCATGGGTCGCAACGCTGTTTTTAACTCTTGCCATGGTGATATCTCCTTAATTACTTGATCACCATCATATCGGTGACTCTTCTCTCGTCTTGCTTGCTGAGGTAGTTTGGCATGGCGAGATGCTTTCTCTGCTTACGGCTCTTACGTGGGGCAAGGTGTCCCATGTTGGAGTGGTGCACTTTCACTTTACCGGAAGCGCTGAATCTGACACGTTTGGCCAGACCCTTCTTAGTTTTCATTTTCGGCATTTTTCTTCTCCTGTTTCTTTTTTGATGGCGCCAAGATCACTGTATAGCGTTTCTCTTCCCAAAATGGCGCTTTGTCGATGGAAGAGACGTCTTCGAGGAGGGCAAGGAACCTATTCATGACATCCTCACCAACTTCTTTGTGGGAGAGTTGGCGACCACGGAAGTAGACACAGCAATTGACTTTATTGCCGTTCTCGATGAATTCGCGGGCCTTACGAGCCTTGGTCTCAAGGTCGTGTTGTCCAATGACCGGGGTCAACTGAACCTCTTTGATCTCAGTGACATGCTGATTCTTCTTAGAGGCTTTCTGTTGCTTTTGCCGCTCGAAACGGTATTTCCCATAGTTGAGGATCTTGCAAACTGGGGGCTTCGCATTCGGAGCGACGCAGAATAAGTCAAGGTCATAGCTCATCGCGAGTTTATTCGCGTTTTGTGAGGACATCACGCCTAACTGTTCACCGTTTGGTCCGATGACAAGGACCTCTGGGTAACGGATGTGCTCATTGATTGGGTCGAATCGCTTTTCAGGGCGGCGACGATCGTTTGGATTGAAGTGTGGAATAAGTTTTTCCTCCTAAGGCAATAAAATAGCGTGGCACTTCGCCACGCGCTTCGTTGATGGTCAACTGACCTTCTCCGTAGCCTTTGCCAATTCCCTTTGGGAGTCTGGCGAGTTCATGGCGAACTGCTTTCTACTTTATCGACAAAGGATATTATCCACGTATACGCACGGAAATCAATAGGGAAATTATTACTGCTTTTTTGGAATTGTTTTTAGACAAAAGGTATGGAAAACTATTATTAGGGATCAGCTTCAAAAAGCGCAATATAGGAGGAATCCTCCGAAATTGTAATTTTTGAAGTAGAGGCATTTCGTTTGAAAGAAGGCCAATTTAATGCTTAATTATTAGTCACGACAAGGAGAGAAGAAAAAATGGCAAATCATTACGCGGTCTATGATACCCCAATCGGCGATGTCACCATTGTCACCCAAGGGAAATATATCGTGAGTCTGCTATTTGGCGCTGTTGATCCTATTGGCGCCATCAACGAAGAGACTGTTGCCCTATATGATGGCATCATCGCTCTCAATCAATTTTTCTTCGGCCAACGCTTATCTTTCGACAATCCTCTCTGGTTTGGTGGAACCGAATTCGACAAGAAGGTCTATGAATATGTCATGACCATCCCATATGCCGAAACCCGCACCTACCAGGAAGTCGCTGAAGCGATAGGGGAACCAAATGCCGAGAAACAGGTCGCTCTTGTCTTAAGCAAGAATCCTCTCCCAATCTTCGTCCCATGCCACAGAGTAATCCAGAAGACTGGCAACCTCGGAACCTATGTCGGAGGGGTTGAGCTCAAGAGAAAGATCCTTGCCTTCGAAAAAGCGAACATGGATAAGAATTCCATGACGATGAACCCAAAGATCTAAAGAACAAAAAAAGAAATGGAGCGGGGGAACCGAACCGCTCCTTTTTTGTTATTTTTCCGAAAGAAAAAGAGCCGCCTTTTGGCAGCTCTTAAACTATTTGCTATTAGGCAGCGTGATAGCCGTCGATGAAGATTTCGCGGATGTGCTCAAGCTTCTCTTCGGCGATGCCTTTGCTCAAAAGATGGTTCTTCATCTTCTCGGCCAAGGTATCACCTTCTAAGGCTTTGGTAGCGTTCATCCAACCATCGAATTCGACGGTGTGGTCGACGTCTCTTTCGCCGGCGAATCTGGTGAAGGAGTAGTCACGGCTGCAATCTTCTTCGCTAGCACCAAGAAGGGCAAGGAGGAAGAAGCAGACGATGCCGGTTCTGTCAGCGCCGTTAGCGCAGTGGAGAGCAATTGGAGCCTTATCGGCATCGGCAATCTTTTCGAAGATTGTCTTGTAGACATCGGCAAATTCAGCGAAACGTCTGCTTTCAGTGCTGGATGGGATGGAAGCGTTGACAAGCTCGAGTTCCCAATCATCGCTGGAAGCTGGAGATACACCATTGAGAGCGGTGATGCGATACTCATCTCTCATGTCGATATCGACTTTGATACCGAGTTCTTTGACGAGCTCTTTGCCTTCGGCAGTGATGTTTTTGGAGTTCACAGCGTTGGTGTGGTTGAATTCGCCACAGCGGTAGTAAAGACCCTGTTTGATGCGTCCGCCTTCGACAAGGGAAGTTTTCCAACCGCCGATATCACGGAAGTTGACGACACCGCCGACTTCGATGTTTCTTGGGGCGATGAGAGCGGAGGATTTGTTTTTGATAGGAGCGGAGGAAAGAGCTTCTTCGCTGGTGGCGGCTCTGTAGAAATATCTGACGCCGATCTCAGCACTCTGATACGCGTAGCTCTTCTCCTTGGAAGTGACGATCTTGGAGTGTTCGAAAGTCTTGTCTTTGGAGATTTCGACATAATATTCGTCGGCATCATCGACATCCTCGAAAGGAAGGATCAAACCTCTTGGGGTGGAAAGGTTGCCTGGGTTCTTCCCGCTGGCGTTGGTCTCTGGAACGTATGTTTTGATAGAAGTCCATTCATCACAAAGATACTTATACTGAAGGTCAGAGTGGATGTCACCAGCTGGCTGATTGTCTTTGTCTAAGTTTTCATCAGTGACGATTGGGTCAAGGGTCTCGCTTTCTGCGGCGATGCTGCTTCCGTTATTGCTTGAATTGGTAACTGGCTTTACGCATGAACCAAGAACAAGAGCGGAAAGCAAGGAAAGGAAAATTGCTTTTTTCATAAATACCTCATTCTTTTCTTGTAATATTAAAAACCATCGCATTATGGATGTCTAGGCAAAATGAGCGCTCTAACTATGTTAAATGCCAAAGTTCCGCAATTATCGGTTGTTTTTTGAGAAATTTTTATCGATTGTCAAAAAATGGAGTTGGCAAAAGAAAAAGGGAACCTCGTCGGTTCCCTAAATATTAAGGTCTTTTAGTATCTTGCGTAGGTCTCGATTGAGTGGTGGACAATCTTCTTGAATTCCTCGAAGGAGACAGTGACCTGCTTCTCTTGACCATAGACACGGTAAGTGACTTCGTTGTTCTCGACCTCTTTGTCACCGATGACAAGGGTGAATGGAATCTTCTTGACGATCGATTGCCTCATACGGTAGCCAAGCTTCTCGTTGTCGGCATCGACTTTGCATCTGATTCCTTCTTTACCCATGATGTCGGCGATCCTTTTGGCGTATTCAGCGTGGACCTCGCCATTGACTGGGAGGATGTTAACCTGAACTGGGGCAAGGAAGGTTGGGAAGGCGCCGCCGAAGTTTTCGGTGATGATGCCGATGAATCTCTCGATGGAGCCAAAGACGACGCGGTGGAGCATGACAGGCATGACCTTCTCACCGTTCTGGTCTACGTAGTAGCAGTTGAATCTCTGTGGGAGGTTGACGTCAAGCTGAATGGTTCCGCATTGCCAGGTTCTGCCCATGCAGTCCTTGAGTTTGAAGTCGAGCTTTGGACCATAGAAAGCACCGTCTTTTGGGTTGATGCTAAATTCATGTCCACTAGACTCGCAAGCGGCGGCAAGAGCGGCTTCGCTCTTCTTCCAGAATTCCTCGGTGCCGATATGGTCATCTGGCATGGTGGAGAGAACGATCTTATAGGAAAGTCCGAAGACGCTATAAACCTCATCGAAGAGCTTCATGATGTTTTTGACTTCGCTCTCGATCTGGTCTTGTCTGACGAAGATGTGGCTATCGTCCTGGGTGAAGGCGCGGACTCTGAATAAGCCATTGAGAGCGCCGCTAGCTTCATGACGGTGAACGTGGCCGGTCTCCGCTAGGCGGAGAGGGAGGTCTTTGTAGGAGTGGATCTCACTATTGTAGACGAGCATGGCGCCAGGGCAGTTCATTGGCTTGATGGCAAAATCCTTCTCGTCGATCTTGGTGGTGTACATGTTCTCTTTGTAGTGAGCCCAGTGGCCAGAAGTCTCCCAAAGCTCTCTAGAGAGCATGGTTGGGGTCTCGATGAACTTATAACCATATTTGATATGGAGTTTCTTCCAGTAATCCATGAGGGCGTTCTTGAGAACCATTCCGTTAGGAAGGAAGAATGGGAATCCTGGACCGTAGTCAGTAATCATGAATAAGCCAAGCTCACGTCCGAGTTTACGGTGGTCGTTAGCCTTTCTCTTCTCGAGTATCTCAAGATGTTCTTTGAGGTCTTCTTCGCTCCACCAGGAGGTGCCGTAGATACGGGTGAGCTGTTTGTTGTTGCTGTCGCCTCTCCAGTAAGCGCCGGCGACGCTAAGAAGCTTGAAGTGCTTGATTAGGCCAGTTGATGGGATGTGTGGGCCTTTGCAGAAATCAAGGAAGTCACCGTTTTGATAGGTGGTAAGCATCTCATCTTGGTGTTCATCGATGAGCTCTTGCTTATATTCATTATTCTTAAAGGTGATACGGGCCTCATCGGCGGTGATGTCTTTGCGGATATATGGGTTATTCTCTTTGGCGCATTTCTTCATCTCGGCCTCGATTTTGGCGAAGTCTTCTTCAGTGACTTTGGCATCGCCGAAATCGACGTCATAGTAATAGCCTTCCTCAATCGCAGGGCCATAACCGAACTTGCAACCTGGGTAGAGGTGGGTCAAAGCCTGGGCCATAAGGTGAGAGGTGCTATGGTTAAGCATCTCGAAAGCCTCTTTGGATCCTTTCTTGATGAACTTGATCTCTTTGCCCGCTGGCAAAGCCATTCTCATGTCGTAGATCTTCTCTTCGACGAGATAGCCGACATCTTCATTCTTGTTCTCGGCATCGACTTCTTTTGCCAAATCAAAGCCATTGGCCTCGTCTTTGATTTCGATT
This sequence comes from Bacilli bacterium, assembly GCA_024698065.1. Taxonomy (GTDB): domain Bacteria; phylum Bacillota_I; class Bacilli_A; order RFN20; family CAG-826; genus UBA4951. The sequence goes on along the minus strand of JAILRR010000007.1, from coordinate 8,079 downwards.
TCTTTTCCTTCGTAGATAATCTTCATAAGTGACCTTTCTGGGCGAAAATAAATAAAAAACGCCCTCTTCTCTTAAGGACGCTTCCGCGCGGTACCACCTTGCTTCACTCTTGCGAGTGCACTTTCCTACTCTTAACGCGAATAGGCAACGCCTGGCTCATCGTCAGGGGCTCAGGAGTGGTACTCCATATGCCTATAGGCATTTGAGCGTGTCTCCGTCATCGCTAAAGACATTCTAAAACCGAGGTTTGCATTGTCAAGAAAAAAGGAGATGACTGGCATCTCCTCTTACTTTTTTATTTCAAGAGATCGACGATTCTAAGCATTGAGATATGCTTGTCACGAGGAAGAGCGAGTGCCTCGATGATGTCATAATCGACGATTTTGTTGCTGACGAGTCCGACGCAGCGTCCGCCCTTGCCTTCAAGGAGACAATCAACGGCGTAGCTTCCCATACGGGCGGCGAGGACTCTATCGAATGCGCTAGGGGCGCCACCTCTTTGGACGTGGCCAAGGACGTTGACGCGGGTATCAAATCCGGTTTCTTCCTGGATGCGTTTGCCAAAGGCGTGGATATCAGGGTAAAGCTTCTCAGAGACGATGATGATGGCACGTTTGTGCGGATCTTCTTCTCTCATCTTTCTTAATGTAGCGAAGACCTCTTCATCAGGAATTGGATGGTCAGGGGTGAGAATCATCTCAGCACCTTCGGCAAGGCCACAGAACAAAGCAAAGTCGCCGCAGTGGTTACCCATGACTTCGATAATGGAGCAGCGGGAGTGGGATTCGGTTGTATCACGGATCTTGTCGATGCACTCGATATCGGTGTTCATCGCGGTGTCGAATCCGATTGTGTAATCGCTACAAGCGATATCGTTATCGATGGTGCCAGGGAGGCCGATGCAGTTGATGCCCATCTCGGTGAGTTTCTTCGCACCGATGAAGGAACCGTCTCCTCCAATGACGACAAGGGCTTCGATGCCTTTGCCTTTGAGGATGTCGACCGCCTTCTGACGGACGCTTTCCTCTTTGAATTCCGGTAAACGGGCAGTTCTAAGAACTGTGCCACCTCTATTAACGATGTCGGAAACCGATGAGCGGTCCATTTTGACGATGTCTCCATCGACAAGTCCGCGGTATCCGTCAAAGATGCCATAGACCTCAAGTCCCTGGGACAAACCCGCCCTAACAACAGCTCTGATCGCGGCGTTCATTCCTGGAGCGTCGCCACCAGATGTAAGTATTCCGATTTTTTTGATCATTATCAAAACCTCAAGTCATCACGATTATAGTACATAAAAAACGCTATCGTTAGGTTTTTAGACGAGAAAAATCAACATTTTTATCTATATAAAAGATGAGGGGTTCGACCAAGAAAAAATGGGGATAAAAATGTGGATAACTCAATTTCAGGTAGTTACAAAGTAAGTTTTCCTCCGTCCATATGCTACTTTATGGGTTTTTACGAAATGTGGATAAGTCCCAAAAAGCAAGCAATAATCGGACAAAAGACCTTTTTTGCAAAAGAAGGGAATGGTATGATTTAGCAACATGAAAGCGACACTTAGCCCTAGCGATATCTTTGAGATACGGAAATTAAGCCTTATCTCATCTAACGATTATGAGTACGCTCTCGATCTTTATGCCCCAATAATCGGCATCAAGAATCTGAGCGTTTATTTCGCTTTCATCGCTGAGGGTGCCAATGAGCAGAAACCTCTCTCCTCATTCCTTGGCAAATATAGGCTTTCAAGTGGCGAACTTGAGAGCGCTCTTTCGTATCTTGAAGCCGTTGGCTTAATCGCCACTTATAGAAAAAATATCGGCAAAAAAGCCATATATCTCTATTCCGTTATGGCCCCAAGAACGCCATCTCAGTTCTTTAGCAATGAATTGCTATATGGCACTTTGAGAAGTTTCCTTAGCGAAGAGGAGTGCAAGAACATTTCAAAGAAATATCAAACCGATTCAGTCGAAGAAGGATATGAGAACGTCAGCGAGCGTTTCGTTGATGTCTTCCATCTCAATCTTGGCAATGCCTCCATCCTCCAAAGTGGACCTAAGACTGGCGAAAGAAGATTTGGCAGTCTTCAGCTTGGCTTCGACACGAATGCTTTCATGTCTTCTTTGGCGGAGGTCAATCCAACAATCAAGCCAGCTTATATCACGAAAGACGAGATCAAACGCATCGCAAGGATTGCGGCTTTATATTCTTACGAGGAGAGTGCGATGGCATCCTTTGTCGGTGATTCCTATCATCCAAGGAACACCGTTGGCACAAGAATCGATTTCGAACGCCTTAGCGAACTTGCGATTGAGAACGTCAAATACGACTACCTCCATAAAGAGCAAATCAAACCGACAAGCAGCGACATTCATGGTGATGCCCCAACCGCCAAGGTCATCCGCATGATGGATAACATGTCGACCATCCAATTTCTCACCAAGCTTCAGCGTGGCAACAAACCTGCTCCAAGCGATATCAAGCTCATCAACACTTTGGTGGTGGATATGGGTGTGCCTGAGAATGTCGCGAACGCTTTGATCTTCTATGTCTTAGGCGTTCAGGAAAACGCTTTGTCAGGTGCATATGTCACTAAGTTAGGCGCCTCCCTTGTAAGAGCAGGCATCACCAATGCCTTAGATGCCCTTAATTTCTTGGGCGGTCACGCTAAGAGAAATGGCAAGAAGACTTCCGAACCGGCAAAGCCTATCGAGAAGAAAGTTGAGCCAACCAAAGAATCCGAAGTGGTGGATGAGGTTGAAGAGGAAGAAGTCGACGAAGATGAGTTTGAGCAGATGATGAAAAATAGAGGCAGGAAGTAAGCATGGAAACATTCGTGAAAGATAGAAAAGAAATCAAGGGTGCCGAAAGCAAAAGCACAACTTTGCGTGATGAGATTCTTTGCGACCGCCGCCTCATGAATGAGCTTCACGCTTTGAACGTCGGCGATGAAGAGATCGATAGTTACCTCCCTCTTTTGATCACCTATCTCGATCAAAGAGCGGCAGAAGAGGACCCAAATCATGAGCTCAAAGCCCCATATCCGGGAATGACGATGAAACTCATCATCGATGACTCAGGCAAGCTTTCTTATCTTCTTGGTCCTGATGATGAGACAAAAAGAAAAGAAGCCCTTGAGAACAATTACATCTTTAGGGATTATCCGGACCCTTGGGCAGACTTAAGCGGCAAATCGGTCAAAGGGGAGAGGTACAAAAAACTGAGGACCGCTCTAGCTAAGACTTTTGCTAACACCTGCGTCAAACCATGGGTCTTTGTCAAAGGCGATTCTGGCTCTGGCAAATCATATTATCTGGCTGCCGTCCTTAATGGACTTGCCGCCGATGGCGAAAGCGTTTGCTTCATGAACGGAGCCAAACGTTTCGACGAACTAAAGACCCTCGCAATCAAAAATCGCAAGCAATTCGACGCTATAATGGGTCAACTTGAGACTTGTGGGACCATGGTTATCGACGATTTCGGCAACGAATTCAAATCCGAATATATCCGTGACCAAATCCTTCTCCCTCTTCTTTCCGAGAGAAGCAGGTCAGGCTTAAGAACCTATTTCACAAGCCAATATAACCTTGATGAAATAAAGCAGCTCTATAGCATTCATAGGAGTTATATCGAAGGTGCAAGAGTCAGCAAACTCATCGAAAAGAACATCGACAAAGTCGTTACTCTCGAGCCTGGTTTAGAGACCATTTCTCAAAAAAGAGCTAAGTGATCAATCTGACCACGAAGGTTATCTAATGTGCCGCTTCCATCAAGAATGATTGAGGTGGCTTTTTTGGCTTTTTTTGTAGGGAATGAATCGTTGAGTTCAAGGAATTTCTTCGGATCAACGTTACGTTTAATGAGTCTAGCGAGCCTTGTTTCTTTATCAGCATCGATATAGATGATGAGGTCGCATTCTTTCTCCAAAGGACCACCGATAAGCAAAGGAACATCAACGAGGACTTTCTTATATTTCTTTGAACTGATTTCCTCATCGATTTTCTTGTAGACGAGAGGGTGGACATATTGTTCTAGTTTCGTCTTTTCCTTTGGATTAGAAACGACATATGAAAGTAGGGCTTTCTTATCGATTTCGCCATCCTTCAAAATTCTTTTTCCAAACATCCTCGAAAGTTCTTTTTTGACTGTGTCTTCTTTGTATAATTCGTGGACGATTTTGTCAGCATCAAGAACCTTGAAACCTTTCTCTTTTAGGATAGTGGAAACGGAAGATTTGCCTGCGCCAATAGGTCCTGTGACACCAACAATGAGTGGTTTGTTTTTATATGGTTGGCAATGAGGGCAATAGGTTGTGCCTCTTCCCCCAATCGAAATCTTTCTCATGATCATGCCACATCTGTCGCATTTCTCTCCAGCACGTCCATAGGCGTGAAGTTCATTCTGCATATTGCCGCTCATGCCCTCTTTTGGATGATAGCTTCTGATTGTGCTTCCGCCTTGTTTTATGGCTTCAGAAAGAATCCTTCTAGATTCATCAATAAGTGAGGCGCATTCTTCAAACGAAAGGGTATTTGCAGGGGTTTTTGGGTTGATTTTGCTGGCAAAAAGCACTTCATCCGCATAGATGTTGCCTAGGCCAAGTATGATTGTTTGATCAAGGAGAGCGCTTTTGATTGGGCCACTAATTTTCTTATATTTGGCATGCAGTTCATTTGCTTCTAAATCCCATGGCTCTTTGCCCAATTTGGAGATAGGGAGAGTGGTCTTGTAGTCGTTCTCTGATTTGAGTTCAACGATGCCAAATTTCCTGACGTCATTGAAACGAAGGGAAGTCCCGTCGGTGAAGTCATAGATGAGGGCGTCATGCTTCTCTGGCTTTCGGCCTGCTTGACCCTCAAAGTATTTTCCTTCCATCCTGAGGTGAGAAATGACTACCTTTTCATGGGTAAGGTGGAAGATGATGAATTTCCCAATTCTTGTGCAAGGAAGGAAGGTCTCACCAATCAAGGAATCTTTGAAAAGATGAGCAGGGGTAAGGACCGACTTCTCATGGAAGATACGGATGTCCTTGATGGTCTTATTTGGAATGAAACCATTAAGGATTCTGACGACTGTTTCAACTTCTGGTAATTCTGGCATCTTTAGTCCTTTGCATCATACCAAGTATGACCGATTCCTTTTTCAACGGTAAGCTTGACTGGAAGAGAGACCGATTCAGTCATGATTCTCTCTAATTCTGGTTCGATCTTCTCCATTTCCTCTTTTGGAACGGCAAAGATAAGTTCGTCATGGATCTGAAGAACCATCTTGGTTTTGTATCCGCCTTTTTTGAGGAAATCGGAAATCTTAACCATGGCGATTTTGATTAAGTCAGCAGCGGTTCCCTGGACAGGGGCGTTTAGGGCGGCTCTCTTAGCGGCTTCTCTCACCATGTAGGAAGGGTTATTGATATCGCGGAGATACCTCTTTCTTCCAAACATCGTTGTGACATATCCTTTGGTCTCGCATGTCTCAACAATGGAATTGAGGTAATCCCTGATTTCAGGGTAGGCGAGGTAGAAGGAACGGATGATATCCTGGGCTTCTTTGTTTGAGCAACCAATCTGTTGGGCAAGACCAAAGACGGTGGTGCCATAGATGATTGCGAAGTTGACCGCTTTAGCGCGTCTTCTCATTAGAGGGGTAACCTCATCTGTGTGGAAGATCCTTTTCGCGGTCTCACTATGAACGTCATGTCCACCTTTGAAAACATCGATATAGGTCTGGCATCCGGATAAGGCCGCAAGGATTCTTAGCTCGATTTGGCCATAGTCCAAAGAGAGCAGGGAGATATCAGGGTCATCGTAATAGAAAGCTTTTCTGATCATCTTGCCTTCTTCGTCCTTCGCACTGATGTTCTGAAGGTTAGGTGAAGAAGAGGATAAACGGCCTGTCGTTGTCTGGGCTTGATTGAAATATGTGTGGATTTTGCCGTCGTTTTTGACGTGAGGCGCAAGCCCATTTATATAGGTCGACATGAGTTTTGCGTACTTCCTATATTCAAGGAGTTTCTCGATGATTGGGTGTGTGCCAAGTAGGTCGTTTAGGGCATCGACATCGGTGCTTCCTTTTTTCTTGTCAGGAAGCCCAAGTTTCTCATAAAGGATGAACGCAACTTGTTTGGAGGAATTAGGGTTGAAAGGTTCTCCGGCCAATTTGGTGAGCTCGTCTTTCGCGGCGTCTCTTTTCCTTTCAAACTCCTTGCCAAAGAGATTTAAATCATCGAGTTTAAGTGGGAAGCCTTCATATTCCATCTCGCTCAAGACGAGGGCGAGAGGGAGTTCAATGTTGTGGTAGAGGTCCAAAGCGCCAACTTCTGTAAGACCACTTAAGACTTTCTCTTCAAGGTAGAGGGCGTAGTAGGCCATCTCAGTGGTCAAGTTAGGTCTAGAGGAAGACAAAAGGGAAACCTCGTCTTTCGATTCATCGAGGACAACGCCAAATGAGCCATAAACGATCATCGGGTTAGAAGAGGAAGAACTGTCTAAAAGGTAAGCGGCTAAAAGAAGGTCATTCTTGATGCCTTTAAGATTGATGCCAATCTTCTTTAAAGCGTAGATGGTCGCTTTCGCGTCATAGACGTTTTTCTTAATGCTTTCGTCCTCAAGGATTGCCTTTAGTTTTTCATCCTTAACGAGGTTCTCTTCTGAGATGTAGAAGGACTTTTCTTTGTTGCTGATTGAGAGGCCGTTAAGGGGTGCGCTATGGTATTCGTCAAAGTCGATATCAAGAGCGATTCCTAAGTCATTTCCCAACTCAATACCTTTGAAGGAAGAAATCACCTCGGTGACAATTTCATGCTTTGTTTGCTGGCCTTTTTTGAATTTCGGAGGGAGTCTTGTCGGGAATTGTTTGAGCTCGTATTTGCGGGCGAATTCCATGACTTCTTCAGCGTTATAGCCATCATAAACGAAGTCTGAAAGCTTAAATGGAAGTTCGGCATCCGTCTTGATGGTGGCAAGGCTATAACAAAGCCTTCCTTGTTCTGCGCCTTCAAGAATCTTCTGGCCGATTTTTCCTTTCATGTTTGGGGCGGCGGCGATGATGTTTTCGAAAGACCCATATTCCTGGATGAGTTTAACTGCGGTTATTTCACCAACACCAGGAATGCCTGGAAGGTTATCTGATGCGTCACCTCTTAGGCCTTTGTAGTCGATGATCTGAAGAGGGGAGAAGCCAAACTTCTCAACCATGTTGGTCTCGGTCACGAGGTCCATATCGCTTAAGCCCTTACGGAGAAGAGATATGGAGATGTTCTTGTCGATTAGCTGAAGGTAATCTTTGTCGCTAGTGTACACGGTGACCTTCATGCCAGCCTTCGAGGCCATCTTGGCAACGGTTCCGCAGATATCGTCCGCTTCGATGCCATGTTCTTCATAACAGATGATATTGAGGGCTTTGCAAAGTTCTCTCGAGATTGGGAATTGTTTTATGAGCTCAGGAGGGCATGGTTTTCTGTTCGCTTTATAGGCTTCGAATTCCTGTTTTCTGAAAGTGTTGCCATCTTTGTCAAAACCGATGAAGATGCTGTCGCCTTCTTTGAGAGAGAAGAGGAACTTCGCGAGCATGTTGGAGAAAGCGAATATGGCGTTAGTAGGAATGCCTTCTTTTGTCTGCATCAAAGTGTCACCACCATATGCGGTCGCGTAATACGCTCTGAACAAAAGGGAATTCCCATCGATGATCTTGATTTCTGACATACGTTTATTCTCCTACGCTACTAAGTTCTTCGACGACGTAGCTTTCTTCTCCGGTGTTGTTTCTTCTCATTTCTTTGTGGGCCCTAACGAGGACGATGTTGTCTGTTTTTAGCAAAGCGACATTCGTGTTGAAGACCTCATCAAAGAGGATGAATGAGGCTTCGTTAAGGTCATCATAAAGCTCCATAAAGGCCATTTTCTTACCTGTCTTCGTGGTGATGGCCCTAGCCGATTTGATGATGCCTGCCGTTAAGAATGAGCCAGTTTTGCCAGAGATTTCTGACAAAGAGCAGGCTTTTGCGGCCTTTAATTTGTCTTCGATGAAGGAGAGACGGGAACCGCTCACCATGATGCCAAGCGCTTCATATTCGGCTGC
>JAILRR010000006.1 GCA_024698065.1 Bacilli bacterium | reverse complement strand
GGGAAGAGGATCTTCTCGCTCTTGGTCACTTCTTTAAGCGTCTCCATCCTGATGCTTCTCTCTTTCTTGGTGGTGCAGAGTTTGATGATTGGAGGGAAGATTACAGGGACAAGGGCCATGTAGCTATAAGCGGCAAGAGCGATGCCGGCAGTGAGTTCAGGTTTGGCAAGTTGGTTGCTTACGAGAATGGCAGTTGGGCCATCAGCTCCGCCGATGATGCCGATACCGGCAGCATCACCAACCGTGTACTTGAAAGTATCTGGCCAAATACCAGCGAGGGCAATCGCACCAAGGAAGGCGGCGAAAATGCCAATCTGAGCGGCAGCACCGAGAATCATGGTCTTCTTATTTGCGATAAGCGGACCGAAATCAGTGGTCGCACCGATGCCGATGAAGATAAGACATGGATAAAGCTCACACTCAACACCTAAATGGAGATAGCCTAAAAGACCTCTTTCAGCAATGCTTCCATCAGCGTTATATTTCATGTAGATATCCGGGAAGATGTTGACGAGGATCATGCCGATGGAAATCGGGATAAGAAGATATGGCTCGTATTTCTTTTTGACGGCAAGGAAAAGGAAGAACGCACCCACCAAAATCATGATGAGGTTCATCCAACCATCGCCTTGGAAGAAGTTAACGATGCCCGTCTTATTTAAAAACTCGAGGATTAAGTCCCACATAATTACTCTAAGACGATGAGGGCGTCGCCGTTATTGACCATGGCGCCTTTGGAAACGCAGATGGCTTTGACGGTGCCAGCAGCTGGTGACTTAATCTCATTCTCAAGCTTCATAGCTTCGAGGATAGCAATGGTATCGCCTTTGGCGACTTTGGTGCCGGCAGCGACTTTGATATCAAGGATCTTGCCAGCCATAGGAGCTGGGACTTTGGTTCCACCAGCGACTGGGGCAGGGGCTGGAGCGGCGGCTGGGGCGGCAGCAGGAGCAGAAATTGAACCAGCGCTCTCTTTGACCTCTTCGAGTTCGACCTCGTAGAGTTTGCCGTTGACTTTGACTTTGTAGATTTTCATAACAAACCTTCCTTAATTGATTTCTTTAACAGAAACGACGCGAACGTCGCTCTTATGGGTGAGGCGGTAATCGATGGTGGCGACAAGGACTGCGGCCATCATGTCATCGTCCTTGATGGTGACTTCTCCGCTAGGAGCAGCAGGAACAGATGCACCTTCTTTGGCTTTTTTGGCTGCATCAAGCTCTTTCTTGAGATCGAATAAGCCAGTGATTTTGAAGACGAGATAAGTGACGCCGATGATGATTAAGAGGATGGCGAAGACCATGGCGATGGCGAGGATGGAATATAAAGCACCCTCACCAACCGTGATAGTCGTCCCTTTATCAATGGCATCAAGAACTGGGATGTACATTAGTTGTTACCTCCTAAGACGACATTGAATTCCTCAACTTCATCATCTTTTGGACCATATTTCTTGCCAAGGAACTCGAGGGCGTTCTTCTCAAAGAGGGCAATGGAGAGAACATCTTCATCACATTTTGCGATGTCTTTGTACTTCTTTTTGAGCTCTTTGAATTCAGGGGCGATGAGATCGGCTGGACGGCAGGTGATGACCTCATCGTCTCCAATGATCTTCTTTTTGACCTCTTCGTTGATCGGAGCAGGAGCTTTGCCATATTTGCCATGGAGATAGTCTTTGATCTCTTTTGGAACGAGTTTGTAGCGTTCGCCAGAGATGACGTTCATGACAGCCTGGGTGCCAACCATCTGGGAAAGAGGGGTGACAAGAGGCGGATAGCCAAGGTCTTTCCTGACGTTTGGAACTTCCTTAAGGACTTCTTCGAGCTTGTCGCTAGCATTTTGCTGCTTGAGCTGGGAGATGAGGTTAGAAAGCATTCCGCCAGGAACCTGGTATTTGAGGATGTTTGGATTGAAGGAAAGGACTTTTGGATTGAGAAGTCCGTTCTCAAGGTATTTCGCTCTGATCTTGCTCAAAGCGGCAGCGCCTTTGTTAAGGCAGTCGAGGTTGAGTTTTGGATCGTATTTGGTTCCCTTGAGAGCGAAGTTAAGGGATTCGGTGCATGGCTGGGAGGTGCCACCCGCAAGTGGGCTCAAAGCGGTGTCGACGATATCAACGCCGGCTTCGATGGCTTTCTGGATGGTCATCTCAGCGATGCCGCCGGTGCAATGCGTATGAAGCTCGATTGGGAGCTTGGTGTTTTTCTTTAACTCTTTGATGAGCTGATAGGCATCACCAGGGAGAAGGACGCCCGCCATATCCTTGATGCAAAGGGAATCGGCTCCAAGGGCCTCAACCTGCTTAGCAAGGTCGACATAGTAGGCGATGGTGTGAACAGGGGAGGTGGTGTAGCTTAAAGCAATCTGGCACTCTCCGCCATATTTCTTTGTGGCTTTGACGGCGCATTCGAGGTTTCTGATGTCATTGAGGGCATCAAAGATACGGATGATGTCAATGCCGTTTTCGATTGATTTCTGGACGAATTTCTCAACTACGTCATCAGCGTAGTGGCGGTATCCGAGGATGTTCTGTCCTCTAAAAAGCATTTGAAGTTTGGTCTTCTTGCAAAGAGCCTTCGCTTTGCGGAGCCTCTCCCAAGGATCTTCGTTAAGGAAGCGGATGCAAGCGTCAAAGGTGGCGCCGCCCCAAACTTCGATGGCGTGATATCCGGCATCGTCCAACTCCTTAAGGACGGAGAGGACCTCTTCGGTGTTCATCCTGGTCGCGAAAAGCGACTGGTGACCGTCCCTAAGTGATGTTTCGACGATTTTTAAAGCCATGTTGTCTCCTTATTTGACAGCTTTTTTGGCTTCTTCGACAACGACTTTGATGGCGTCGATGGCGTCTTGTGGAAGCTTGTTGAAGTCATCGAGGGTGGAGACGTATTCGAGTCTGTCTTCCATACGGAGGGCAAGCTGTTTGATGTACTCTGGGTCTTCGAATGGGACTTCGAATCCTGCGAGAGGGTAGTACTCAAGAGAGGAGAATGGGCCAAATGGAACGAATTTGGCTTTCTCAAGAACGATGTCTTCGATTAAGCCAAGGGTATCGGCTGGTTTGACTTTCTTCTCGAGGAAGGAACCGGTGTTGATGATGTAGCAATCAATGCCGAGTTTCTTGTTCTCGAAGAGGGATTTGAAGGAAGCGTAATCCTTGCCAAGCTCATAGAGTCTGAATGGGTTGGCATAAGGAACGATGACAAGCTGGTTTGGATCTTGTCCTGGGATGTATTCAGCGGAGCTACGCTTGGTGGCAAGGGTGGCACCCATGACGGAAGCGAGAGCTGGGTCTTTGACTTTGACGACTGGAGGAAGGGTTGGGTCCTTCATGATCCAGAAGATGGCGTTGGTTGGCTCTTTGAACTCAAACTCACGGTTTGGAGTGGCAAAGATGGACTTAACGGTACGGCCGTTGCCATTGGTGATATCTTCGGTGACTGGAACAATCTTACCTTCGTTATCGACGGTGGCGCCGACGTTCTGGATGGTAAGGAAATACTTGGACTGGTCTCTGGTGAGAGGATAGTCAGCGGTCTTGTCGAAATAGGAAGGTTCAAGGGAGATGGAAGAACCATCGGTGTTGTTGATGATGAAGGCATCATCGTGGAGGACGGTGGTGTCGAAACGTCCGCCGTGATCACTTAAAGTGATGGTGGATTTACCAGAACCGGAAAGACCGAAGACGGAGATGACTTTCTGTTTGCCACCTTCGAGGTTGAATCTCTTCTGACCGCCGTGGCAGGAGGTGTAGCCGTGTCTGTTGGCAACGGTCCAGCCAAGGGTAAGGGTGCCTTTCTTGTGCTCGCCGAAGTAGCGCATGCCAAGGAGAACGGCGCAGTTGTTGTCCTTATCGAAGAGGGCGAGTCCGTCTGGGTAGTCTTTGGTGTAGCAATCTGGGTCGGAGTAGATGAATAAATCGCCTTCTCCTTCGATGAGTTTGCTTTCCTTATATAACTTAGTGAAGATTTCGTTGTCGGCGTTCTGGAAGTTGAGCATCCAGGAGTAGAGGGTGTTCTCGTATCCCTCTGGAACGAGAAGGTGGGCTCTAAGCATGAAATCATGGGCAAGTCCGACGTAAGCAATGCCGTGGTACCATTTCTTGGTGTGGCCGGCAAAGATGACTTCTCTGACCTGGCCGGCATATTTGTCGCGGTTGGTATCGTCAACGAGTCTTCTTAAACGGGCCTGTCTGCCAGTGATGAAACCATCATTGAAAAGTAAGACCTTGGCATCTTTTGGAAGACCGAGTTTCTCAGCATTGACGACTGGAAGGTCGGTGACAGTGGTACCGACGGAGTTCTTCGCGAGCTCGTAGGCTTCAGCGATGTTCTTGACGGTGTGAACATTGTTGCGGTAGAAAGCGGCCTCGATAGTGGATCTGAGCCTGGAATAGTATTGGGGCGAAACAGCACCAATTTCTTCACGTTTGAAGTTGTACTTTGTTGACATAATAAGTTTGTCCTTCCTGTGTTATTGGGAAAATTTTTTCACAAAAGTTCCCATGCTATCATACTAACCTAATATCCCCTCTCTTTTCCAGCAAAAAGAGAATTTTTATATAAATATAACTTCTCGAATAATTAGTTACCGATTTACCGAATTGGAAGCGTTTGCAATATTTTTCTGAAAAACGGCCAAAAAGTGGGAAATTCATAAAAAATATTCACATTGTTCTTTTCAAGAAAAA
>JAILRR010000099.1 GCA_024698065.1 Bacilli bacterium | reverse complement strand
AATCCGCCCATGTACTTGGCAGCGCCAGCGCTGACACCAAGGATGACAGGGGATTTGAGTTCTTCGGCGGTCTGAAGGACGGCTTTGGTCCATTCTAAGTTGTTGATGTTGAAATGGCCGACGGCGTAGTGACCATCGTGAGCAAGCTTCAACATTCTTGTTGCATTAACGATCATTTATTTTTGAACCTCCTATAGTTCAATCAGTATGTAATTTATCATTCATATTTGGCTTCGTTTCAATCATTCTGATAAGAATGACTGAGGAAAAGAAAAAGGACCGCGTTATGCGGCCCTGTTTTGATGTTGGGGTTATCAGACAATCGCTGCATCCGTCAAGAAGGAGACGGTGCGAACGGCTGGCATGATGAAGTTGTCGTTAACGGTGATCCAAGTCTCAAACTTAAGGGTGTTCACACCAGTAATGAGGTGGGCGTTCTTAAGAACGAGGTGATGGTAGGAATCATCGGCAGGAATATCGAAGTTAACCGTTTTGATTTGAAGGTCATTGATCGTGAGCATGATATAGTCGGTGACATTAGTAATGTTCATCGGCTCTGTCGTTGTCTTATTGTCCTTCTTAAACTGTTGGGTTTTTACTTCGCCAACGGCAAGAACGATATCGATATCCGCTTTTCCATACTTGGAAGTCTCGATTGTATAGGTGATTGAACCGCCTTTCTTGAAACCTGATGCGACTTCCCAAGAGGTTCCTTCAACAGTCTCATAGACTGGTTCGCCGCTTTCGAGTTTGACTTCGGCATCATGGATGTCATAGACATAAGATCCCTTATAAGTTGATTTGGTCTCGGTAACTGTCTTGGCCGCATCGTCGTAGGTGACGAAATTGTTGTCTTTGAAGGTTTCCTCTGGAAGCTGTGGTAAAACGGCGTTAAGCTCTTCCTTCGCCTTGTCATATGAATCTGCATAAGCAGCATACTGTGCGCCTGTGACGATGAAAGAGGTGCCAGAAATGATGATTGCAAGCGTTCCAACCACGATTGAAGAGGAGATGATTGGGTGCTTGTTGATGAATGTCATTAATTTATTCATTTTCTTCTTTTGGCTCCTCCTGTGCCTTTTTAAGAGTGGTCCAGATGGTAAGAACGGCTGCTAATCCGCCAATGAGAAGTCCGCCGAAGGCGAATGAGTCAAAGGCAATGATAGCTGGCTGCCACCATAAGTAAGCCTGTTTTGGCTGCATGGAGATAACGGCATCGGCTGGATCAGCGGTAGCGTTGTACATAACGTTTCTCCAAAGTGAGTGGGTGTAGCTGTAAGCAATCTCATGGATGGCTTCGCGGAGACGGAGCTGGACACGGATTGGAGTATTGCTTTCGTTGCCGATAGCAGCGGCGACGGTGTTACCACCGCCAAGGTTAAGGTTACCACCATGACGGAAGGAGAATCCGATATCCATGTTGGTCTTGTTCTCGGTCATATCGGTGATGATCTGGCCGTGGAATCCCCATTCGTGACGGAGGACGCCCTGAATAAGGGCTTCGTTACCACCGGTCCAGATGCCACCAATACGGTTGAAGGAGGTCATGATACCGACGGTGCCGCCATTCTTAACGGCTTCTTCGAAGGAACGGAGATAGAGCTCACGGAAGGTTTGCTCAGTCATCCAGGCCATGTTGGCCATACGGTTGAAGTCTTGGTCGTTGGCGACGAAGTGTTTGACGAAGGTGGTGTGGCCGTAGATAGCGATGCCTTTGATGATTTCAGAGACATAACGGCCAGAGAGGATTGGGTCTTCGGACTGATAACCGCAGTTTCTGCCACCATAGGTTGAACGGTGGAGGTTGCAGTTTGGAGAATAGATGGCGTCTTTACCAGCGGAGTTCATGTCATTACCCATGGATCTGCCGACTTTGTAAGTAAGGGCTCTGTTCCAAGCCTGGCAAATCATGGTTGGGCCTGGGTAAGCTGGGCAGTTGACGTTTTCGTTTTGGCCTAAGCCACCGCCGATCATGGCAGCGCCTTCAGCGTGAACCCAAGCATCATCTTTCGATTCACGTAAGCCAATTTCAGCGATGCCACGGGCTTTGTAGTTGGAGTCCATGGTTACGATTCTCTTGGCGTCGTCGAATTTGACCTGAGCAAGGAGACCGTTCCAACGCTCATCATTGAAGTCTGCGGCGAGTTCCATACCGAGATCGGTGAGTTCGCCATCTTCGATGAGCTTGTCGCTGCCGGATTTGCCCCATTCGATTGGGTCTTGTGGGATTGGTTCACCGAAGTAGTCAACATCGGCGTTGTCCCAGTTGTCACCCATGGTTCTGCTGTAGCTGTAGTTGGAGACTAGCTCTGGATCGGAAGCACGTTCCATGAGTTTGTCGGTCCAAGGCTTGTCTGGTTCGCATTCGGTGAGAAGATCTGGGAAGTTGTTGCGGTGGACGAATTCGATGTTCTGATCGACGGAGGAGCCATCGATTGGCATTCCTTCATAAGCGGTATCGCCGGTGAAACGGTTCTCAACGGTGAAACCAGTGACTTCGTCCTTATCGATCATGACGTCTTTGGAAACCTTATAGGTAACCTTCGCCATGTTATCTTTGACCCTATGTGCATCGGTCATGAAGTAAAGCTCATAATCGCCAGCTTCAAGTTCGTAACCGGTGTGGTTATTGTTGTTGGCATCGTAATCGTCATAGGACTTGAAGTCCTTGGTTTCGACTTCGATATCGATAACGGCTGATTCGCCTGGTTCGAGGAGTGGGGACTTCTCATAACCGACGAGTTTACGGACGGACTTTTCGATTCCGCCAGGGGTGTATGGAGCGGTGAGATAAACCTGAACGACATCTTTGCCTTTGTAATCACCGGTGTTGGTGACTTCGACTTTGAAGTTGAGTTTCTCGTTGGCAAGGATTTCGCTGCCATTCGTCTTAGAGGCTTCGACAAGCTTCCAATCAAAGGTGGTGTAGCTCATACCATATCCAAATGGATATTGGACGACGTTATCGTATCCGTTATAAGGGGCTCTGTCCCAGAAACCTTCGGCATCGGCGGTCTCGAACCAACGATAACCCATGTAGATGCCTTCGGTGTATTCGGAGTAGCAAGCGAAGTTGTAGAAAGCAGAGCCGCCAGAACCTCTACCAGCTTTGCTGAAGAAGTCGGAGGATCTTCCATCTGTATAGTGGCGGGTGTGCTTAGCGCAGGAACGATAGTAGGTGATGTTGTATTCTGGGCGATATGGAGTGGTGTCGGTCATATGTCCAGATGGGGTGACGTCTCCAAAGACGACATCAGGGATGGCAAGGGCTCCTTGGCCACCGGTGACGCCGACATTGAGGACAGCGTCGATGCCGTCAGGAATTTCTTCGTTGATCTCCTTGACGAAATCAAGAGTCATGTTGTTGGTACTGTTCTCGACAACAATGACGTTTTCGAAGTCCGCAGCAATCTTTTTAAGTGCGTATTCTTCTTCGGTCGAGATTTCAAGGTAGGTACGCTCCTCATCCTTGACGGTGCTTCCACTCTTATGAGTTGAATCGTTTGAAGAAAGCTTGTTCTGGTAGTGAGGGCAATCGCTGTTCTCGCCAGCGTGACGAGAGATGACAAAGAAGGCGGTGTCACTGTAAGATTTGGCTTCTTCATAGAGTCGTTGATACTCGGTGTCAATTTCAAGCGATGGCTCGCGGATGACGAAGTAGCTATCGAGGCCGGTGAAGATGGTGTTGGCATCACCTTCGGCGCCGTGCCAATTCTTGTAGAAGGATGGAAGGTCTGAATTTACCTCAATACCTCTCTTCTGGAGAGCGCTGTTCAAGTCATAAGCGACGTGTCCCTTAGTTCCGACCATTTCGGAACCGGAGGACATGATGTACCAGTCGATTGAACCATGACCGAATACATTAACTTTTTGAACGTCGGCTTTGCTAAGTGGAAGCTTGCCGTTGTTCTCAAGCATGACGATGCCTTCGCCTTCGGCTTCGACGGCGAGTTCATCACCCATGCCTGCGACGTTGCGGGTACGGGCCGCAGTGTCTTCCTGTGCTGGGCTGAGGTAGGTGGTTAAAGCGGTGGAATACTTATTGAAGCCAAGGTCGTTGGCGATTCCGACACCTACACCAGCTGCGACAATCACAGGCAAGGACGCGATCGAAACGATAAGTCTAACCTTATCCTTGCTTGTTAGGGCAGATAGTTTTCCCATGTGTTTTTCCTTTCTTTCTAAGAGATATGTTTTTGGTGAGCTAGAGCCCCTAGCACACCGACAATCACTTAAAAGTGATACCCATTGTAAGCGCTTTAAAAATTGACTATCTTGCTATTAAACAAAGTCAAATACCCTAATGGAATTACGCTATAAAGTGTCTAAAATGCAAAATTATTACATTTACAAGAAATGAAAAACAACCAAACGAGCTAATAAATATTAATTATTGTTAAAAAACGTAAAAATCGATTATTTTGCTCTATTTTCTAGCGAACAGAAATAATCAAAAAATTGCACTTTTATTGAATAAAATCATTTAAGGGTTTAATTTTTTTCTAGGGTCGACACTCGAAAATGAACGAAAAAGAAGAACTTAATATGCTTCGCGACATGCTTGAGCATATGCCAGGCGGAGCTTTTACCTATGAGGCA
>JAILRR010000083.1 GCA_024698065.1 Bacilli bacterium | reverse complement strand
TATTTTGGGGTCAGCGAAGCCCAAATCGAAAAAGGCGAAGAGAATTCCGTAGAAGTCGCTAAAGACGAACATGAGGTTTGCGAACGCTGCAGAACTGCTAAAATCGATACTAAAGAAAGAGGAGATGGCCATCATCTTTGCGATAGATGCGCCAAAGCCATCGAATAATGGAAGAAGAGATCAAGGTCGAAACCCCCGTCGAAACGGAGAAGAAACCTCTTTTTGAGAAGAAAGAGGCCAAGTTTGAGTGGACCCTCAAGAATATCTTTTTCTCATTCCTTTGGCTTGCACCTTTGCTCATCGTCATCGACCAGGTGAGCAAATGGGCAGTGGTGAACGCCTTCAACAAAATCGAAGGATCGTCTTTCGTGGTGATTCCTGAGTTCTTCTCAATCAGGCTTCAATACAACCAAGGATCTTCTTTCAGCCTTGGAGCAGATATCCCATGGATGCGATTCGTGTTCATAGCCATTTCTTGGGTCGCTAGCGCCGGTATGATTTGGTACTGGATTAAAAACCTTAAGAAAAAGGATGTTTTGATTGACGCTATTTTGGCGCTCTGTTTGGCTGGTGCATTAGGCAATGCTATCGACCGTACTTTCTATTGGGAGCCAGTAGTAGGATTCAGCGGTGTCGTTGACTTCTTATCATTCAAATTATTCGGTTTCTATAACTTCGCCGTATTCAATGTCGCCGACGCTTGTCTTGTTGTTGGCGTGTTTGCTTTATTGATCGTCGTCTTCGTTAGGGACATCGTGGAAAGCAAGAAGAGGAACGCTAAGAATGGCTAAGCTCGTCGTTGATGAGAAACTCGCTGGCAAGAGGCTTGATGAAGCGCTCTTTAGTAGTGGGGCGGCCCCCTCAAGAAGCAAGGTTCAGGCATTAATCAAGGAAGGCAAGGTTTTGGTCAATGATAAGGCTGAAACCTCACACTACAAGGTGAGACTTGCCGATATTATAATTTACCAAGAATATACTAATAAACCACTAGAGGTTGAGGGGCAAGACATCCCTCTTAACATCGTTTATGAGGATGATGACATCCTTGTGATCAATAAGCCGGCTGGCCTTGTTGTTCACCCAGGCAACGGTCACTCTGATGGCACGCTTGTCAATGCGCTCAAGTTCCATGAGGATTCTTTAGCCAACGATGACGACCCAGTGAGGCCTGGTCTTGTTCATCGTATCGACAAAGATACCTCAGGGTTGCTCGTGGTCGCTAAGAACGATGCAGCTCTTGAATATCTTTCCTCACAGCTTTCCGACCATACGATGCACCGTGAATATATGGCACTCGTTATGGGTTTGATTGACGAAGAAGACGGAAAGATTGACGCTCCAATTGGAAGAGACCCAAAGAGCCCAACAAAGTTCGCTGTTAACACTTACAACGGACGTGAAGCCATCACTTTCTTCCATGTTGAGAAACGCTATAAAGAGAATCTCACCCTTATCTCTTGCCGTTTGCTTACGGGCAGAACCCATCAGATCAGAGTCCATTTGGATTTCATTCATCACCCTCTTGTCGGTGACCCTCTATATGGAGCAGGGAATGAAAACGTATACAAAAAAGGGCAGCTATTGCATGCCTATCGCTTGACCTTCCTCCATCCTAGGACCCATGAGGAAGTGAGTTTTGAGGCTCCACTCCCTGATTATTTCAGCGAATTGTTGTCCACCCTACACGAAAAACAGGGGGTTTAATCTATCTTCTGATAGTTGGCGAAGTTCAGCTTCGCCACTTTTTTAAGTTCTTCCTTACCGTATTTCTTAGCAAAGGCCTTTGCGAATTTGGTAACGGCATCGCTGGCACCGAATGGAAATTTGACTTCGTATTGTTTGCTCATCTCATCCATTCTTTTTAAGAATGAGTAACGGGCGATAACGCTTCCTAGGGCGACGCTAGGGAAATGCTTTTCTCCTTTTGTTGAGAAAATGATGCCTTTAGCGACTTCTTTTTCGTCTTTGAGGTATTTGTAGTAGGTTTTCTCTTCGGCGAACTGATCTTGGTAAATGGTGGCTTCAGGATGCTTCTTCAAAAG
>JAILRR010000063.1 GCA_024698065.1 Bacilli bacterium | reverse complement strand
ATTGAAATTCTCATAATCGATGTGGTTTGGGTAATCGCCATCGACGGTGTAGGCGTAATCCGCGCCGAACTTCTTCGCGTCGAAGTGCTCTGGGCCCCTTCCGATTTCCTCATCAGGGGTGAAGAGGATGGAGATTGGATGATGTTTGACATCTTTGTTTTTGACCAAATAGGAAATGACGGACATGATGATGGCGACGCCAGCTTTGTCATCTCCTCCTAAAAGGGTGCCACCGCTGGTGACGACAAGGGTATCTCCCTCATGTCCCTTCAGGGAATCGAATTCCTTTGGACTCATGGAGTATTCGTCATTGAGCTTGATATATCCTCCGTCGTAGTTCTCGATGATCTGGGCTTTGACGTTTTCGCCTGGCATCTCTAGAGCAGTGTCGACATGGGAGTTTAAACCAATAGCGTCTAATCCTTCTTCGCCAGGGAGATAGGCATAAAGCCTTCCTTCTTTGGTGATTTCGCCTTCGATGCCAAGATCAAGGAGCTCTTTCCTAAGAAGGTTAAGAAGGTCGTATTCTTTTTTGGCGCTAGGAGTTGTGGTCGAATTCTCATCCGACTGAGTGTCGATCTTGATGTATCTAAGGAATCTTTCTAAGTTTTCGTTCATGTTTTCTTTACCTCGCGTAACGTAGGTATTCTAAACCAAACAAATGGAAAACACTAAGGAAAGACCTTTAAAAAGGTCATTCCGCTACCAAAGAGGGTTCTTATTCGCTAAAATGGGGAGGTCTTTCTAAGAAAGGAGACAACAATGTCAAAAGAACAAGTTATCGGCGCCCTCAATGAGGAAGTCACCGCCAAAATCACCAAAGACTATTTCGAAGATAAGAAAAACACAATCGTGAGGCATTCTCTTAGTAAAGAGAACATCTCCGCCTCAATCTATGAGCCAGGGGCTTTAGGAGACGTCGCCCCGGCCTTCTCAATCGACCTTAAGACCCTCCCAGTCGCCAACCAGAAAAGAAGCGGCCGTTGCTGGATTTTCGCCGGTCTTAATGTCCTTCGCGAAATCATCGCCAAGAAATGTGAACTCAAGTCCTTTGAGCTTTCTCAGAACTACATTTCTCTCTACGACAAAATCGAGAAAGCCAACTTCGCTTTAGAGACCATCCTTGAACTCGGTGGTCGTGACCATGACGATAGAGAACTTCATTTCATCCTTGCTATGCCAGTCTCTGACGGTGGCCAGTGGGATATGTTCGTCAACCTCGTCAAGAAATATGGCTTAGTCCCACAGAACAAATTCCCAGAGACCTTCCAGAGCGAAAACACCCAGGAAAGCGACTTCTTAGTGAACGCCGCAATCAGAAAATTCGCTTCTGATGCCGCCCCATTCCTTAAGAAAGGGGATATGGCCACAGCCAGAAAGATGAAAGACGAAGTCATGGAAAAGATCTACCATCTCTTCCTTAACTGCTTCGGCGTCCCTCCAAAATCATTCGACTTCGAATATGAGAACGAGAAGGGCTATCACATCGACAAAGACCTCACCCCAAAAACTTTCTTCGAGAAGTATATCGGCGAGAGAATCGACGAATATCAGTCCATCATCAACTCTCCGACTAGCGACAAGCCATATATGAAGAACTTCACGATCGAATATCTTGGCAACGTCAAAGAGGGAAAGGAAATCAACCACCTCAATCTCCCTATGGAGCGTATCAAGGAACTCATCATCAAACAGCTTTCCGATGGTGAGCCAGTCTGGTTTGGCAGCGACGTTTCTTTCTACCGTGACCCAAATCTCTTCGCCTGGGATGACAAATCGTTCGATTATGAGACTCCATTCGGCTTAAGCGTAGAATTCTCCAAAGAGCAGATGCTCGATTATTGGCATAGCGCGATGAATCACGCGATGGTCATCACCGGCGTCAACATCAAAGATGGCAAAGCCAACAGATGGAAAATTGAGAACAGCTGGGGAAATGACCGCGCTTTAAGTGGTTATTACGTCATGAGCGAATCCTGGTTCGACAAGTTCGTCTATCAGGCCGTCATCATGAAGAAATACCTTTCCAAAGAGGAACTCAAGGCCACTGAGGCGACCCCAACGAAACTCCATCCATGGGATCCAATGGGCACTCTTGCCGACTAAAACCAATAACATCTAAAACAGAGACGTTTATAAGTTGAGGGTTTGCTTAAGCAAGAGCTCGAAAAAGATATGAGAACTAAGGGAGGGCAATTATGAAGAAAAACACGTTCATTCTTCCTTTTGTGCTTCCCCTTTTCTTATTGCCTTCTTGCCAGAAAGACCCTATTTCTAGCGAATCAACCGACTCGATACCGGTCGTCAGAGACACTGCTATCACGATTGGTGACAGCGTTTTCGATTCTGCGCCTGATAGCGCGGTCGGGCTTAGGCAGAATCTTCCCCAAAACCATGTCCTCATCAACCTCTCCGAAGGTGCCTCGGTTACGAGTGATGCCAGCAAGGTCGAGATCGATAACGAGAATAACGTCATTCACATCAAAGAAATCGGCGATTATGTCGTCAGCGGAAGCCTAGACAGTGGAGTCATCCTTAACGAAGCCCCTTCTTTAGAAAGCGGTGACACAGTGAAGATCCTCATGAACGGGGTTTATCTACGTTCAGAGGGAAGCTATTCATTTAACGTCGATGGGAAGAACATCGTCCCTGGACCTATCTATTCCATTGGTACATCGAACCTTCTTTTGAATGTGCCAGAAGATACCGCTTCAGTCATCGTCGATGGCCGTCTTGGCGATGCCGTAGTAAGACAAAATGACGCTGGAATATACGCCTATTCGAAAATCAAAATACGCGGCAAAGGCTCACTAAGAGTCAATACTTTCTGCAATAACGGCATCGAGTCGAGAAAAGGCATTGACGCCAATAGCCTAACTTTGACTGTCGTTGCTGCCGGAAGCTGCCTCAAAGCCACGAATTCCATCGTTTTGGGAAGAGAAGATGAAGAAGGCTCCTTCAATTTCATCTCGACAGGTGAAGCAGGCCATGCCGTGGAAGTGACATCTTTAGACACGAGCGTCACCATCCCAGTTCTTGGCAATGCCGAAGAGAATGACGAAATCGCCGGCATCGCGCTTAAAGATGCCTCTTATTTCATGAATGTCCCTGGCTCTGCCATCGATAGCAAAGGCTATCTCTACATGGAAGGCGGAAACGGGAGGATCGAATCGAAGAATTCCCACGCCATCGTGGCCGATAAAGACCTTTTCATCGATGGCGGTTCTTTCTATCTTAGAGCTCCTAAAGGAGACGGCATCCGCTCAAGGGGCTCATCCGTCCTCATCAACGATGGGGCTTATTCCATGGATGTTGGATCCACAAATATGTGCCAAGGAATCAGGGCAGAGACCATCATGGATATTCGTGGCGGATATATTAACGTCAATAGCGGATATAGGGGTTTCTTAGCTCAGAAAATAACAACAAGCGGTGGCACAACCTCAGTCACTACCATCGATGATGGCTGGAAAGCCGACACTCTTAATAGAAACAGACTCGAAACCTTGGTCGATATCAGCGGTGGCAACCATTTCATCAACGCTGGCGGAGATGGCATCGATAGCGAAAGCCGTCTTGAGATGCGTAGGGGCCTTATGATCATCGCCTCCACGGAAGACGAAGCCCATTCGCCTCTTGAGTCAGGCGAGAACAACCCTATCCTCGTCAGCGGAGGCACTCTCATCGCCTATGGTTCTAGCGGCCAGGTTTTCTCTTTAAACGGAACCCAAAACACCGTCGTGGTGAAAAAACATCACTCATTAGAAGCGAACAAATACTATGTCGTGAGAGCCGGATCAAACTATTACGCGGTAAAAACGACCAAAGAATCGTCGTCGATTTCCGTCTCTTCTTCCGATTTTGCTAGCAATGATTATGCGATCATGACCGCTAGTTCAATCGTTTACGATACGCCTATTTGGGAAAGCGCGGGATTCTACCGCATTAGATCGTTCACTTTCCTTTCCTTGATCTGCAGCGGCACCTATTCTTCAAGTACAAACCAGCATCCTGAGTACTACGAGAACCCTTGGAACGTCCCTAGTGGATGGAGACACTTCGGCTTTTAAGACTGTTTTGGATATTTTGTATTGCTTGTTAACTTTAGTTAAATAAGATAAAACAAGTACATGGAACAAATCACAGTCTCTCATCTTTCAAAAATCTATAACCAGGGCCAAGACAATGAGGTCAGGGCTTTGGATGATGTCTCTTTCACCCTTAATGAGGGTGAATTCGTCATTATCCTAGGCGCTTCAGGCGCAGGCAAAAGCACCCTTCTCAATCTTCTTGGTGGCATGGACAACTGCACATCTGGCGAATATATCGTCGGAGGTGAGGATATCGCCAAATATAAGCCAAGCAAGCTTTCGCTCTTCAGAAGAAGAGACATCGGTTTCGTTTTCCAGTTCTACAATCTCATGCCTAACCTTACGGCTTTAGAGAATATCGAACTTGCGGCCTCCGTCGCCAAAGACCCTTTTGATGCGAAAGAAATACTCAAAAGGGTTGGCTTAGAGAAAAGGGCCAACAATTTCCCATCCCAGTTATCTGGCGGTGAGCAACAAAGGGTCGCGATTGCCCGTGCCATCGTCAAGAACCCAAAGCTCCTCCTTTGCGATGAGCCTACTGGCGCGCTTGATAGCAAAACAGGCGCTTCCATCATTGAGCTTCTTAACGAAGTCGCGACCGAATACAAGAAAACCGTCATCATCGTCACCCATAACAGCCAGATCAGCGAATGCGCTCAAAGGCTCATCCGCATAAGAGATGGCAAGATCGCCAACAACGAGATAATCGAGAATCCACTCAAACCTTCGGAGGTCAAGTGGTGAGCGTTCACAAAGTTCTTGCCAAAATCGGCTTAAGAAAAATCAGGGATTACTGGAAGAGATTCCTCGCCATCATCGCTATCGGAACGATCGCGGTGACCCTTTTCGTTGGTCTTATGGCCAATGCCGAGAATTTCTCTGGCCGCGTTGAGCAGACTTTCGATAACGGCAATATGGCGGACCTCTGGGTCACGACCTTAAGCCACGACAAAAGAGACGAGAACGCCATCAAGGAAATCGTCAAAGAGAAAGGCGAGGTTGAGTCCCGTTTCGAAATCATGGGCCAAGCCGGCCATCATAGCGTTTATGTCTCTATCACAGATGGGGAACCGGCCATATCCCATCCTTTCGACCTTCAGAAAAGCCCATCCGATTCAGAAGATTATTTTGTGAGAATCGATGAGACATTAGGAACCGCCTCAGAAGGCGACACTCCGGCGAACACCTACGCTTTAGGAGGGGATTTATCGCTCACCATCGATATGAGCACCTTCACCGCGAGGTCTTCTTGGCTCTCTGACCTTCTTGGGCTTGACCGTTTTTATGAAGATGAGAAAAACCCTCTCAAAGCCAAGAATCTTGAGCTTGATTTCAAAATCACGGCTCTCATGAAATTCCCTGAGAATATCGCTAAATCCGCTTATAACAATTCAACTGTCCTCATTAGTGACAAAGCCTTCCACAAAGCTTTCGATAACATGCTTTATTGGAATATGAAAGAGGGCGTCCCAGAAGAAGAAAGGCTCTCTGAGATGGCTCTCATCCATGAGATCCTCACCGAAGCGTCTCTTTTCCAAGGGGATGGGACCCTCGAATATGGGGGAAGGCTTCTTTGCCCAAACCAGTACCTCATCAAACTCAATAAGGGTGAAGATTCATCCTTAATCAAAAACGACGTCAATTCCTACTTCAAATCCAAAAGCGCCAACAACCTTCTATCGACAAACGACAGAAGTGACATGCCTTTCGTCATCACCGTCCATAACGATGTCGAGCAAGCCCGTAACTTCACTTTCCTTTTCCCGTTTGTCTTCTTCCTTGTCGCCGTCCTTGTCATTTTGACGACGACATCGCAGATCATCCTCAAAGAGAGACAACAGATAGGCACGATGAAGGCGCTTGGCCTAAAAAGAAGCGAAATCATGTCCTTATATGTCCTCATTACCCTCGCTGTTGTCGGTATTGGCACCTTGCTAGGCGAGATAATAGGGCCTCTTCTTATTCCATGGATCATGGACAAGAAATACGCGATCATCTACACCCTCCCTAAGCTTGGCTATGTCTTCCCTTGGTTGTTTGGTCTTATGACCGCTTTAGGATTCCTTTTAATCGCGGGAGGAGTCACCTATCTCATCGCTAGGAAAGAGATCTCTTTGAAACCTTGCGAATCGATGAGGCCTCGCCCGATGATAATGAAGTCGCATTCTGCGAAGATTCGTCCAAAGAAAGGCGGTATCATCTTCCTTTCTTTCAAGATGGCTTTCAGAAACATGAGGAAAGACATCGTCAAATCCATCATGGTCATCATCGGTATCTTAGGATGCACCGCTCTATTGGTATGTGGATTTGGCATTGAAGACACCATCAACTATGGCATCAAGCACGATATGGATTATGGTAATAGCCAAGACATATCTCTCACTTTCTCTTCTTTAAAGACGAAAGAAGAAGTGAAAGATGACCTTATGGCCATCGAAGGCATAGAGTCCTTTGAGATGTATACAAGATCGACTTCGACGATTGACTATGAAGAAGGACATGCCGTCGATTCATTTATCTTCATTCTTGGGAACGTTGGCAAAGAAACCCATATGAAATATGTCCCTGATATGCCTATCGACCAAGTCGCGATATCCTATAAGATTTCGGAAGATACAGGCGCGAAAGCAGGGGACAACGTCACTTTCACCTATTCGAATAGGACCTATGAAGCGAAAGTCTATGAAGTCTATGAGGCTTTCTTCTATAACGGCATCATCGTTTATGGAGATTCGCCGGTTCTCGGTGACTGGGGAAAAGGCTATTTAGGAGCGAATATCGATATTGCAAAAGGCCATAGCCAGGAAGAGATTAGAGACAAGCTTCTTAATCTGCCATACGCGATTCAGGCCCAGACTCAAAATGACTGGGCGAGATCTATCAGCGACGTCATGGGCGGCATCCTCATCATGACGACCGCGGTCAAAGTCTTTGCCATCCTTCTTGCCAATACGGTTTTGTTCAATCTTGCTCTCATGAACTTCCAGGATAGGACAAGGGATATGGCCACTCTTAAAGTCCTCGGTTTCAACAAAGGTGAGATTGCTTTCCCTCTCATCTTTGAGATGATGGTCCTTGTCTCAATAGGCGTTATTATGGGCCTATTCGCTGGCATCCCATTCCATCAAGGGGTCCTTGCTCTCAACAAAGTTGAGCTTGTCCATTACATCTATCACATCGACCCTCTTTCCTTCATTCTTTCCTTCGTCCTTACCTTCGTTGTCGCTTTGCTCGTCAATACCTTCTATTCCTTCCAAAGTGACAAAATCAAGATGGTCGAATCGCTTAAGAGCGTTGAATAAAAATAAAAAAGGAGCGGCAAATCCCGCTCCATTTTTTGATGTTAGATGTTTTAGATGCTTCCGCCGTGAAGCTTTTCGTATAGTTCCTGACGGACGGCGAAGAGCCTTTCACTAAGGTCGACGTAGTGGATGTGAGGGAGTTCTGGCCTAAGCTCGGATTCCCAAACTTTGTTCTCAAGTTGGTCTCTGATATAGGCTTTCTTCTCGCTTATGGATGGAAGAGGTCCCGCAAGCTCTCCCTTGATGATATAAGGGACAAGAAGCTTTTCGACTTTGAAAGGGGTGATGACTCTCTTTCTCTTAAAAGAGGTTGGGTCGAAATCATAAACGGTGACTGGTTCTCCTTCCTTAACGATTTCGTCATCGAAAGTGATGAGGTCGCATTGTCCTTGGCCGTTCTCGTCAAAGATGCGGTAGGCCATGAGTTTGCCTGGGATGATGGCTTTGACGCTTGAGTCAGAGCATTTCATCTTCGGGGTGTATGTGCCATCATCGTTTTTGACGGCGACAAGCTTATAAACTCCGCCGAATACCGGATCCGTTGCGGAAGTGATGAGGTTTTCACCAACGCCATAAGCATCAAATTTCGCTCCCTCATAGATCTCCATGTTCATGATCTTTCTTTCGTCAAGCGAGTTGGAGGCGATGAGTTTGACGTAGCTCTTTCCAGCTGCATCAAGAGCTTTTCTAAGCCTCTTGTAGGTTCTAGCAAGATCGCCTGAATCGACACGGGCGGATTTGACCCTCTTGTTTGGGTCATTTGGATACTTCTTAATGAGTTCATCGTCTAACTTGATGAGGTTAGGAAGTCCTGAGCCAAAAACGCTATAAGTGTCGAGAAGCAAAGAAACGTTATCCGGATATGTCTCAGCATAGGCGCGGAAGGCGCTTAATTCATCAGGATAGAATTCGATGAAGGAGTGGGCGATGGTGCCGACGGCTTTGATTTCTGGGCCATATTTCATCTCGGCTAAGCAGTTAGCGGTGCCGATGCATCCTCCAAGGACAGCGGCATAAGCGCCATCGTTTCCTGCGCTTTCTCCTTGGGCGCGTCTAGTGCCGAACTCCATGACGGACCTCTCTTTATGAGAGGAAAGTCCAGAGATTCTCGTCGCTTTGGTGGCGATAAGAGAATGGAAGTTCATTGTCTGAAGGAGATAGGTCTCGATAAGGATTGCGCCGATCATGTCGCATTCGATTCTGACCATTGGCACCTGAGGATAGGCGACGCATCCTTCTTTGAGGGCGTACATATCGCCTTTCCATTTGTAGGTGCGAAGACATTCGAGGAATTCCTCAGACATGCCTTTGCCGCGTAGATAGATAAGGTCTTCTTCGTTGAAGTGGTAGTTAAGAAGGAACTTTGTTAGTTTGGCTTGGCCACAAGATATGGCGTAGCCAAGGTTGTCTGGGTTTTCTCTAAAGAACATGTCAAAGACGACAACCTTGTCTTTGTATCCGTGAAGGAAAAGGGAATTCGCCATCGCGAATTCATAGAAATCGACGACCATCGCTGGGTTGTCGTAATCTTCGTTTGGGATGTAAGGGGTAACTTTAACTGACATGTTTACTTCCTCCTTTTGTAGCTTCTTTTAGCGGCTTTGGCGACTTTCTTCAAAGCCTTCTTTTTATTCTTCTTGCTCATCGTTACGAAGACAAGAATGATGATTGAGAGAATAACGATAATCGCGGCGACAATAATAATGACATACACCGTTCCGGCGGCT
>JAILRR010000061.1 GCA_024698065.1 Bacilli bacterium | reverse complement strand
GATGGCGACGACTTCGTAGCCTGGGGCGCCCCACATCTGGCGGAAAGCAAGACGGCCAATGCGTCCGAACCCGTTAATAGCAACCTTTACTGACATATTCTTACATGTCCTCCTTATTAGACTGCGGTGTAATTATACTAGCGGTAACCCCATTATTAAAGATAATTGAGATTATTTCTTCATAGAAGAAGGGCTATAATATCAAAGAAGTTAGATAGCCACTTAACAATTGAAAAAGCGCATCCTCAAAACTGACTTGAGGGCTTTCAAACTTTTTTTACTGAAAAAACAAATTTTTAGTAACAATTG
This sequence comes from Bacilli bacterium, assembly GCA_024698065.1. GTDB lineage: Bacteria > Bacillota_I > Bacilli_A > RFN20 > CAG-826 > UBA4951. Next base: position 18,479 of record JAILRR010000061.1, on the reverse strand, counting down.
GCGCGTGAGTGACTATAATAACTCGTCCATTTAAGGAGAACACCATATGAAAAGAAACATTGGTACCATGTCGATCGGTGTCCGTTGCCCAATCATCAGAGAGGGTGATGACCTCGCTAAAATCGTCGTCGACAGCGTTTTAACCGCGAGCAAGGAAGATGGTCTTCCAATCGAGGATAAAGACATCATCGCCGTCACCGAATCCGTCTTGGCCCGTGCCCAAGGCAACTATGCGAACGTCACTGACATCGCAGATGACATCCAAGACATCTTCGGAGGAAAGAAACACATTGGTGTCGTCTTCCCAATCCTTTCGAGAAACCGCTTCAGCCTCCTCTTAAAAGGTATCGCGCGTGGAGCTAGCAAGGTCACCATCGTCCTTAGCTACCCAAGCGATGAAGTCGGAAATGGCCTTATCAGTCTCGATCTTCTCGATGAGAAGAACGTTGATCCATATAAGGATGTCTTCACCCTTGGCGAATGGAGAAAGCTCTTTGGCGTTATCCGTCACCCATTCACTGGCATGGATTACCCAGGCTACTACAAAGAATTCGTTGAGGCCGAAGGTGCCGAATGCGAGATTTTGCTCGCTAACGACCCACGTGCCGTTCTCAAATACACCAAGAATGTCATCGCCGCTGACATCCACACCGCCCCAAGAACCATCAGGCTCATCAAGAAGGCCGGCGCTGAGAAAGTCATCGGACTCTCTGACATCCTCGCCCACAGCGTCAATGGTTCCGGTTATAACAGCGAACACGGCTTACTCGGTTCCAATAAAGCTGACGAAGATAGAGTCAAGCTCTTCCCACGCGATGGCATGCCATTCGTCACCAAAGTCCAGGAAGAGATCAAGAAAGCGACCGGCAAGACCGTTGAAGTCATGGTCTATGGCGATGGCGCCTTCAAGGACCCAATCGGTGGCATCTGGGAACTCGCTGATCCAGTGGTCTCCCCATTCCACACCCCATTCCTTGATAAGACTCCAAACGAGCTCAAGCTAAAATACCTTGCCGATGGCAAATACAAAGACCTCTCTGGCGAGGAATTAAGCGCTGCGATCGCTGCCGACATCAAAGAGAAAGACGCCAACCTCTTCGGCAAGATGACTTCCGAAGGAACCACTCCTCGCAAGTACGCTGATCTCATTGGCTCACTCTGTGACCTCACTTCCGGTTCTGGCGACAAAGGTACCCCAATCGTCTGGATCAGAGGCTACTTCGATAACATGACTGCTGGCAACTAAGCCACAAATAAAAAAACAAAACGGCATCTCTCGGTGCCGTTTTTTATTCTATGTAATTCTTAACTTCTTCTAGGGAATCAACGATAAGGCCATCGAATCCTTTTTGAAGGACTTCTTTCGTTTGATGTCCCCTAGCGACAAGGATGATGTTCGCCCCTAGTTCTTTGGCGACTTCAGCATCATGAAGCGTGTCGCCAATAAAGAGGGTTTTCTTTGGATTTAAATGGGTTTTGCCGAAGAAATCCTTTGCGACTTCCGCCTTTCCTTTCGCATAGATGTCACTCACTCCAATGATATGGTCGAAATAATCATTCACCCCTACCATCTTGGTTTGAGGGATGAGTTCGCTTTCTTTTGTCGCGCTTAGAAGGATGAGGGTTTTCTTTCCTTTATACGTTTCCACGAAGTCTTTCATATCAGGGAAGGTTTTGACGTTGTTAAATCCTCCTCTATATCGCTCGATGAAATATTTGGCGAGGGCATCGAAATCGTCATTTCCTTCTGGAGGGAGCTTGAAACCAACAAGCTCGTAATATTTGATGACAGGGAAAGTGAAATAGGTTTTGTATTCCTCTACCGTAACTGTCTTGTGCCCTTGCATGAGAAGCATCTCATTAAGCACATCGGTCGTATATGAGGCGTCATCGATGATGGTGCCGTTGAAGTCGAGGATGATGTTGTCGAGGGAAAATTTCATAGGAATACCTTATTGCAAAAGCGTTTCAATTGAAACGATTCCTTTGAAAAGCTCCTCCAAAGTCGTGCCTAAGGCGATTGCGATGCGGCTCAAAACAAGAACGCTTGGGTTCCTTTTCCCTCTTTCGAGTTCGGAAAGATAGCTTTTAGCCACCATAGAGTCAGTAGCCAAATCGATCTGGGAAAGCTTTTTCTCTTTCCTTAAGAAAGCGATGCGGCGACCAAGCTGCCAAAGAACATCATTCTTGTTAGTCATTCTTTAGTTCCTCAGCGTGGGCATGCACGTATCTCAAAAGATGATTGACGTTGCTTTTGGATATCTCGGTGTTCAGTTCTTCGCTTAATAGTTTCGAAAGTTCATCCAAAGAGGAATCGGGATGCTCCACTCGAAGTTCCATGAGGGCTAAGAGCTTAGGGTTATCGATATTCTCTTTTCCTTCTTTTCTAAAGATGAAATTGATCTCGTCCACTTGGCGTTTCGAAGCCTCTAAGACTCTGCCATAGTTAGCGGTATCAAGGTTGCTAAGCCTATTTCCGATATTGGAGAAATCGCGGCTGATGCGGACATCCTCAAAAGCAAGGCACTGATCTTTTGCGCCCATTAAAACTAGGAAGTCACTAATCTCATCTCCCCTTTTGAGATAAAGAACGAATTGGTTCCTTCTTTTGCTTAGTTTGCAAGAGAAAGGATGAGGTTGGTATTTGGACCAAATTTTGAGTAAAAACTTAGCAAATCCCTCATCTTTTACAGCTATTTCAAGGTGATATGAACGTGATGCAGGGTTATTGACGGAGCCTCCTGCGAGGAACGCCCCAGTAAGATAAGCGGCAACTTCTTCCGAAGAAGAAATGATGTTTTTCGGCCTTTCGGGATTGAAGAAATCGACTTCAAGGTCGTCGAGGATCTTCCCCGCTTCATCATCGACGATTACGTGGTAAATCATCCTTTTTAGGAAGCCCGCGCTTCGAGTGTAAGCAAATCTCACATCAACCCCATAGAGTTCATGAAGATATTGATAGACGCATTTGGCGATCGCGCTGTTCTCACTAGAAAGCTCTAGGCCTTCTTGCTTGCCTCTGATTCTCAGATAGCCATTGATGCGAACGAAAGAAGAAAGGAGAGCCTTCTTCTCGGAAAGGGACCTTTCGGCCTTCGCGCTTTCTTCCTTCACAAGCCTTGCGAAGGAAATAGATTCTTTATTGGCCACTAATTGGCCTCCTCGTTACGGGAGAGTTCGCGGTGGTTGATGCTGCACTTATATTTGTCTTTGTAATGTTCGTAAAGAGCCTGGGCGATATAGACGGAACGATGTTGTCCTCCGGTGCATCCGATATTGACGGAAGCAAAGCCTTTCCCTTGCTTGACCGTCTCTTCAAAGAAAAGGTCGAGATTGGCGATTAGGCCTTTGAGGAATTTCTCAGTGACTTCGCTCTGCCTAAGATATTCTTTGATTGGTTCATCTAGGCCTGTAAGAGGGCGGAGTTCCTTAACCCAATATGGGTTAGGTAGAAGCCTTGCATCGATGACGATCTCACTGTCCCTTGGAAGTCCATATTTGTAACCGAAGGAAGAAAAGAAGACGAAGAGATTCGATTTCTCTTCACCGATGATGGTTCCCGCATAGGCACGGAAATACTTCTCGCTCATCGAGGTGGTGTCGATATAGATGTCAAACATCGGTCTAAGCTTATCGATGATCGAACGGTCGTTGGCGATCGCCTCCTCCAAAGACAAACCTCTAGGCTGCATTGGGTGAATGTGACGGGTCAAACGGAAGCGCGACATCAAGGCGTCGAAAGAGCAATCTAGCCCCCACGTCTTTAGTTCAATTCCGTCGATGTTTTTGATGATTTTATAGATTCTTTCAAATTTATTGAGGTTAACGAAAAGGGCAACTTTGCCGTAGGTTTGCGGGTCATTTTTGAAAACATCGATTAGAGATGACGCCAAAGTAGAAGGAATCTGCTCAACAATGTAATAACCCAAAGACTCCGCCACAGATGAGACGGTCGTTTTACCAGCGCCTGAGCAGCCGGTAACCAGTAGCAATTTAATCTTTTCGCTCTCAGCCATTATTTCTTTGCCTTCCTCACATATTGTATCGCGCTTGTGGCAGCGATGGCGCCATCAGAAGCGGCAGTGACGACTTGGCGAAGGGTTTTGTCGACGATGTCTCCGGCTGCGAATAAGCCTTCGCAAGACGAAGCCATGCCAGTATCGACTTTGATGAATCCCCTATTGCTTTCGAGGCCAAGAGGAGAAAGGAATGCGGATGCGCTCTTTTCGCCAAAGAGAGGGAAAACAGCGTCGGTTTTGATCTCAAATTTGCCATCCTTTCCTTCGCATTCGATGGAAGATAATGAAGTTTCGCCAATGATTTTGGTGATTTTTGTTCCAGTAAGAAGGGTGACGTTCTCATTCTTGAGAAGGGCATTAAGCATCATTTCCTCGCCCTGATATTCTTCTTCAGGGGTGATGAGGTAAAGCTTGCCAACAAGGGCTTGAAGATAGATTGCTTCTTCAAGAGCCTGGAAGCCTTTGCCATAGATGGCAGCGACCTTCCCTCTATAGAGAGGACCGTCGCAGGTTGCGCAATAAGAGACGCCTTTTCCAAGAAGGTCTTTCTCACCTGGGATGGTTGGAACGTTTGATAAGCCAGTAGCCACAATAAGAGCTAAAGCAGAATAAGTCTCTTCTTCTGTGGCCACTATGAAACGACCATCTTCTTTATGGACGTTTTTGACTTCGCCATAGACGCTAGAGACACCTAATGTTTCGGTGCTCTTAAGAAGAGACATGGCAAGATCGAAGCCGTTGGCATTTGGGATGCCTGGGTAGTTCCCGACTTCGTGGATGTTGAGGAGTTTTCCTCCTGGAGCGGCTTTCTCAAGCCAAACGAATGAGGCATTGGCCCTCGCTAAATATAAAGCTGCTGAGATGCCAGCTGGGCCCGCTCCGATGATAAGGATATCTGTTTGAGTCATATTATTCGGCGAGCGTTTCTAACGCTTCCTCCTTTTTAACTTTGTCGAAGTGTGTCTTGGCGAAGAACGGCATCAACGATAACGAGGCGGCTATGAGCGCAAAGGCAACCATTAAGAAGAAACCATATGAGAAGTTCACATATTTCTCTCCAGCCTCAATGGCGTTCTGGCCAAAGATCATGATAACTGCGGAAATAAGGGAAAGAGATATTCCCCCGATTGAAAGATACATAAGGGTTTTGCCGCTGATTTCTTTTTTTGAAAGAACGAATTGAAGGACAAAACAAATAAGGGCTAAAGCAAGAAGGACGTAGGCTACAACGAAGATAGGCGTAGAGCCCATGACCTCGAATCCGGTTAATGGGGTGCTAGTTCCACTGCCATCTTTCGCCGTCGTCAAAGAGATGCTTTGAAGGAGAGGGAAGAGAAGGGTTGGAACGAGGACAAGCGAGGACCAAAGTGGGGTAAGCCCTTTGTCTTTTTTGTTCTTGATTGCTTCATAAAGATGAGTCGAAGCGATGATGCCTAAGCCAGCGATGATGTACATCAAGGAGTTGCAAATGCTCCAAGAATTGTCGGAACCCATGTTGAAGTTGGCGTCCCTCATCGGTTCAAGGATGATGCGGACTAATCCGTACCATAAGAAATACCCTGCAATCAAATCTCCAGGAGCAAGTTTCTTCTTAAGTAAGGCTGGAACAACGAAAGCAAGGATGAAATAGCCTGCAAGATTAAGAAGGGCTTCAACAAGGAAAAGAGGAACGTGAATCATCCCATCAGGAAGAGCGCCTCCCCCATTGATGAGATTCATTTGCTGAAGGACATATGAAGGAAGGATGTTCCAAATGCCTTCAACTTGAACGGCCTGACCATAAACCTCGACGTTGGTGAAGTTTCCTAGTCTTCCGACAGCCTGAGCGATAAGAATCGTTGGGACAGCGATATCAAGCGCGGATCTCCAATCGATCTCTTTGTGATCATGATGAAACCAAAGGGCGCCGGCGATGATGCCAAGGAACGCTCCGCCAAGAACGGTAAGACCACCTTCCCAGATTTGGAAAACCCTATAGAAAGGCTGGCCAGCGAATTCACGAGTCCAGTTACCGATTACGTACCAGATACGAGCGCCGATGATGCCAGAAAGGAATCCGACGATCAAGGTCGAAGTGAATAAATCGTGTTTCTTGAATTTCTTATAGATGAAATGGTCGGTCGTGACATAAGCGATGCCAGCACCAGTCAAAATGAAGATGGCGTAGAAGGCAACCTTCAAACCGGTGATTGACCATTTATCGAAAGCATTGAACAAACCAACTCCTTCGCCAATGTAGATACCGGCCGGGAGAGGATAGGAAATATATGCCCCGAAAGCGTCGCTCCATAGGAAGAAAAGAATCACAGCAGGAGCGATCGCGCCATACATCGCCCACTTGAAGAACTTCTTTTCGAAATCGGCCAATTTCCTCTTGTAGAAAGTAACTGAGAAAGCACTCCAGAGCATGGCGAATGAAGCGGCAGAGAAGAAACCGCAGATGATGGCTTTGAGATAATTCCCAACGTAGCTTACTGGCCTTCCAGCCAATGCGCCTTTCTCGAACTCGGTGATTTCTTTCCAAGCTGGGTTAAATTCAAAAATGGAAGCAAGAAGCCCAGCAAAGCCTAAGCCAATTGAAACGAGGCAGATAGCGTAAACGATCCAATCGTTCTTGGTGAAAGCGTCCGTCAATGGGTCTTTGTTGAAACGGACGAAACTGTAAATGAGGTAACCGATTCCTCCTAAGAAGAGGAGACCTCCGATGATTAATAATGCGAATGACATATGCTTATTCTACTCTAATTGACCTTTCTTTGCTGCCTCTTGAAGGATTTCCTTCAAGTATTGGCCTGTGTATGAGCCTTTGACCTCGGCAACTTCCTCAGGAGTTCCTTTGGCAATAATCGTGCCTCCGGCGTTTCCTCCCTCAGGGCCAATATCGATGATATAGTCGGCACACTTGATAACGTCGAGGTTATGTTCGATCACGATGACGGTGTCGCCATGGGAGACAATGCTTTGAAGGACTTTGATGAGTCGTTTGACGTCATCGGTATGAAGACCGGTCGTTGGCTCATCGAGGATATAGACGGTTTTCCCAGTCGGACGTTTTTGAAGCTCATAGGCGAGTTTGACACGCTGAGCTTCCCCACCGCTAAGGGTCGTAGCAGGCTGGCCGAGTTTGATATATCCAAGGCCTACATCGTATAAAGTCTGAATTTTGTGGGCGATTTGTGGGCGATTTTCAAAGAATTTGACGGCTTCTTCGATACGCATATCAAGGACATCGTAGATATTCTTGCCCTTATAGACACATTCGAGGGTCTCATGGTTGTAACGCATGCCATTGCATTCATCGCACTTCACATAGACGTCAGGAAGGAAGTTCATCGGGACATAGACAACGCCTGCGCCTTGGCACTTCTCGCAACGTCCTCCCCCAACATTGAAAGAGAACCTTCCTTTGTCGAATCCTCTTGCTCTTGCTTCAGGCGTTTCCGCAAATAAGGCACGAATGTCATCAAAGACTTTGGTGTATGTGGCTGGGTTGCTTCTTGGGGTTCTTCCAATCGGTTCTTGGTCGACGATGACGACCTTGTCGACATTCTCTAAGCCAAGAGCCTCTTTGTATTCGCCTGGGAGTTCATCGCTCTTGTTGATTGTTTTCTGAAGAATCTTCGAAAGAGTTTGGTTGATCAAAGAGCTCTTTCCACTTCCAGAGACGCCTGTGACAACCGTCAAAGTGCCTAGAGGGAAATCGACATTGATGTTCTTAAGGTTATGGCATTTGCAACCCTTAAGGGTGATTTTCTTGCCATTCCCTTTTCTTCTCGTCTTTGGAACGGCGATGTATTTCCTGCCAGAAAGATAATCGCCTGTAACGGATTCTTTCGTGTTCTCGATATCTTCCAAAGAACCTGTTGCGACGACTTTGCCGCCATGTATGCCAGCGCCTGGGCCAATGTCGACGATGAAGTCAGCGTTCCTCATGGTCTCTTCGTCATGTTCGACAACGATGAGGGTATTACCTAAATCCCTCATCTCTTTCATCGTCTTGATGAGTTTGGCGTTGTCTCTTTGGTGGAGACCGATCGAAGGTTCATCGAGAACATATAAAACACCGGATAATCTTGATCCGATTTGAGTGGCGAGCCTAATGCGCTGAGCCTCTCCACCGCTTAGAGACATTGCAAGACGGTCAAGAGTCAGATAGTTAAGGCCGACATCGACAAGGAAAGCGGCTCTATTATGGATTTCCTTGAGAACGAGATTGGCAATCTGCTTCTCTGTCTCGTTAAGTTTCTCTTTTGTGTCTTTTACCCAATCGACGAGTTTATCGACGGTGAGGCAAGTAACCTCATAGATGTTGAGGCCATTGATTTTTACCGAAAGAGCGGCTTCGTTAAGCCTATGACCATGGCAGGTCTCACAAACGGAATCACGCATGAACGATTCATAGAATGGCATCATCCACTTCGAAGTGGTTTCCTGATACCTTCTTTCAATCATCGTCTTAACGCCTTCGATATAGCCTCTTCGATGAGAGACGTTTCCGGTATTCGATCTAAGGGTGTAGCTGATCTCTTTGTCGCTTCCAATGAAGATGATTTTCTTCTCTTTCTCAGTGAACTCCTCAAGAGGCTTATTCATGTCAATTGAGTAGGTTTCGCAAAGGATTTTGAAAGTTTGCCATTCAAGAAGATTGGATCCGACCTGGTTCTTGAAGTAACGAAGACCACCATGGTTGATCGATAGTTTTGGGTTAGGGATCATGAGATCTTCGGCAACACTTCTTTTTAAGCCGACACCATGGCAATCAGGGCACGAGCCAAGAGGGGCGTTGAAAGAAAAAAGACGAGGCTCAATCTTTGGGATGCTGAATCCGCATTCTGGGCAAGTGTGATTGCTTGAGATGAGTCTTTCTTCTTTATCCGTGTAAATGATGAGGTAGCCATCGCTCCAATTGAGGGCGAGCTCAACGTCTTCCGCTACTCTTGAGCGGATATCATCTTTGACGACAAGACGGTCGATGACGATATCGATGTCATGACGTTTGTTCTTCTCAAGTTCAGGAACGTCTTCAATGAGATAGAATTCACCATCGACTCTGAGTCTAGCAAAACCTGCTGCTTTGAGTTTATCGAGAGTGGTCTTATGGGTTCCTTTCTCGTGCCTCACGACTGGGGAAAGGATTTGGAGTTTGGTTCCGTTTTCATATTTGATGATCGCTTCAGTCATCGAAGAAGGAGACTGGGCAACAATCGGTTTGTGGTGATGAGGACAGTATGGGACACCGATACGACCAAAAAGGAGACGAAGGAAATCGTATATCTCAGTAACAGTTCCAACTGTCGAACGAGGGTTATGGGATGTCGTCTTTTGGTCGATTGAGATAGCAGGCGAAAGGCCTTCGATGGCATCGACGTCTGGTTTATCGACTCCGCCTAGGAATTGCCTGGCATACGGGGACAGAGATTCGACGTATCTTCTTTGACCTTCGGCATAGATCGTCTCGAAAGCGAGAGTCGATTTGCCTGAGCCACTTACGCCGGTGAAAACAGTAAGGGTTTCTTTTGGCATTTCGAGGTCAACGTTCTTGAGGTTGTTCTCTCTAGCGCCTTTAACAAATATCTTTTTGCGTGTATCCATAACAAGCAAATTATAGGAAAGAAAAAAGACATGCGAAACAAAAACACCCCAAGAATTTCTTTTTTAAAAGAAAAATCTCGCTGAAATGCCCACTGCTCCTAGACTATTTGGGCCTCTTCTATATAATGGTTTGCAACGGGACGTAGCACAGCTTGGTAGTGCACTACCTTGGGGTGGTAGGGGTCGTGAGTTCAAATCTCATCGTTCCGACCAATTCGCAAAAAAACCTTGGTTTTGCCAAGGATTTTTTGTTTAGAACGCATGCAATTTCATCAATTAGAACGGACGTAAATGAACACATCCACAACACCACAATAGGAGGAATCGCCATCTCGACAGTTCTTGCTATCAAACATTGGATAATCAGATTCAATCCATCTTGTGATAATATCGACTGAAACTTTTTCGTTGTCAAAATACCATCTTCCCGAGCAGGTGTTAGGTGGACAACCATAATATTCGCCAGCCTCTGGCATTCCTAGAATAAACAAAACCTCATCGAAACGAGACCCCATCTTAACGGATCTAACCCTCTCATATGACGGGACATATGACTCAATTTGGGAATTGTCTTTATATCCTGCACCAAAATGCTTATTGAAATTATTCTCATCATACTCATCGTAAGAGGCCACGTACCATTCTTTGTTTCGATTCTTCTCTATGTTGACATTAACGTAGAGGGTCGAGGAAACAACATACGTTAAAGAGGATTCATCATATCTACCTCTAAACGAAGGAATACCGACTAAATCCAAAGCATCGAAAAGTGCAAGACCTTTTATATTGGCAAAACTGGAAGCCGTATTCTGTGCTTTTGCGTAAGATTTGTGACTAGAAACGATTCCATTCTCCACAACAAACACATGATCCTTATCAACCCCTTTTGTAAAACGGAGGTCTTCAAAAAACATGCAAAGGTTGTCTTCAAGGTATTCTTCAGTGATATTTGGATCGTCATAATGGTCAAAATGCTCGGCAGGCAAAGTAATTGATGAGAAATCCGCTGTCGCAGTGCAGCCAAAAACCATTGGCAAGGTAATAATAAGCGGCAAAAACAATTTAGCTGTTTTCATTCCATAAACTCCGTGTTTGGATCATCAAACGCTTCTGGCTCATTTTTGCTGAAATTTAGCCTAAAAACTGACCAGTAGCGCGGCACTTCAACAGTCTGTTTGTCTTTTTTAATCTCGGTAGTGAGAAATAAATCGTCTCTTTCAAGTATTGAGGAATCGAAGAACGGGCTTCCTTCATACTCAAGCCAACTCCTTATATGAATTGTTCCTCCAGAAGAAATGCCCCAACAAGCAACCTGATCGTCATTGTCAGAACATCTGCAAGGCCTTCCTAATATCGAAAGAACATCATTGATGTACATACCCATCTTGATTTTCTTGCATCTCTCAAGGCTTGGTTTGTAAGTAGTTTCTTCGTCTAAAAAACCATACCATTTGAAAGAAAACTCTTTTGCAACTATGTTTGTTATTACCCACGATGAGTCAGCATCATATGTGAGAGACAAAGACCTCTCAATCCCGTCTTTGCAAAGATAGGTGACGGAATGATCCTTCTCTAGTCCTCTGAAAGAAGGTATTCCGACCTTCTGAATCGCTTCGAAGAGAGGCTCATCCAAGATGTCGTCGAAGTTCTTGGCGTCGAATTTCACCTTTGGACACGTCACATGCTCCGTGATCTCGTCTCCTTTGAACCTGAAGACGTGGTCTTTCTTCTCGCCTCTCGCGAAGTACATGTCTTCGAATGCCATGCATCCATCGGCCTCAAGGGTGGCGACTGTCACATCTTGTGAATCGTATCTGTCGGCATTCGCCGAAAGGGCCGGGCCGCCAGTTTGGCAGCCCGAAAGGGACGCCATAGACAGCGGAAGAAGAAGAAGCTTGTTCGCTTTACGATACTCCATAGCCTGTCCAGGGTCCTACGCAGTAGTACCCACAAAACCAATTATACTGTGTGTTGCAGAATTGTGGGTCAAAAATCGTCCTATTTAATGCGTCTTTGTCGGTTATTGGGTCGCTATTATTCTTTTGAGACCACGTCCCGTCAGGGTTTTGTCTAAACCAATGCAAGCCATTGCAATATTGCATAACGGCCAGAGCAACTTTATAGCATCCGACCGGGCATGTCTCCATTCTCCCTATCTCACAGAAATAGGCGGCAGAAGCAGGATGATTGTTTTTGTAAGCGAGAACATCACTCAACGTTGCCGCAGCAATCATTTCTTTCACGCACTGTACGTAGTCTTGATAATTCGAATAATCCCCAGGATCCCAATAATTGTGGTTATTTTGGTAGTTTGGGAAGTTGAACGCATATCTGTAGCAGTTTGAGCCACTCATTATCGTCGGGATCCCGTTCCAGATGCCCTCTGAATACGGGAGCTCGGACCCGGACGTAGGCAACTCATCAGTGTATATGGCGACGTTCATTATCCCAGCGATGCCGGAATCGTAATAGCCGGACCCCATCGACCCAGCATGGAACATGAAGGCCTCGACGGGCTTTCCGAATGAAAGATGGATCCATCTGACCGAGCCGTCCGATCCCGCTATGTCATAAAGCGGGTCGAGAAGGTTGGCGCCGACGTTCCAGACGTAGTCCTCATAGTATTCGAGGCGGAAGAAGTGCGACGCATTCGTGTCGTCCCAGAACCTCACGGCGAAGTCGACCCCGAGGATCGAGACACCCTCTTCGGTATGATACTCGATATAGCCGTCGCTATGGCCGGAGCCGGCGTACATGACGTTCAGCATGCCGCCGTCATAGTTGGTGTCCTTCCTCACTGTGTCGAGCCCGAAAGTGCCTCCCTCAAGCGAATGGCTGGCGAGAGTAGGCATCGTCGGAGCCGCCGAGGAGAACCCGTAATCGGCCGGATGCACGTTGTGGGCGCCCTCGAAATCCACGATTCCCGAGAATGTGGCGGATCTGCTGACGCTGGATATCTGATAGTAGTCATCCTCGTATTCCGCGCTTATCGAGATGGATACGGAAGACTCATTAAAAATGAAGCCGAATAAAGAATTTGTGCTGATTCTATCCAGCCATTCTATGGCCCAATTCTTATTTACGCTAGTGGTAAGAGAACGGCTTCCCATAATGTTCAGATTGTATTTAACAAACTCCCCAACCCACCGCTCTTTATCAACGCATGACCACTCAAAACCAGCCTCTTTGTTTCTATACCAGTCAATTTTCTTTATGTCGTAAGGGGCCGCGAATTCACAGGCGCAATGGGAACCGAGGCAGTACCCACTTATGACCTGCCTGTACTTTTCGGAATGAGAGTGCTGCGTCCTGACCGCGAGGGCGAAGGCGCTGTTGTAGCTCGCGTACCCAAAGGACTCTATCGTCACGTGGGTCGCCTTCGGGCCCCAGCCCATATGGCAATAGAGGAGGTCGTTCGCCTCGTCGTAGTCATAGGCGATGACCGAATGTCTCCCCGTGTCCGAATTATGGTCTGTCCCGACGCTTAGGAGCACCGGGATGCCCTCAGACACATTCTCGATTGCGAAGTCCCTGACGGAGTCGCTTTTTGCCTGCCCTGTGCCGGCGCCTGGCTCGGCGGCGAAGCCGATGTCGGACGTGGAGAAACCCATGTAGGAATAGAGGTAATACTGGAAGAGCGAGTACATGCCGGAGTAATCGAGGCCGGTCTCGCTTGTGTCTGCGCCAAAGGCAACCTGATAATCGGAGGCTAGCGTCATGAGCTTCATGTCGAGAAATACCCCGTCGTTCTGCGGGACTATGGTGTTCAAGTAATATCCGATATTGGAGTTCCCTATGAGCGGAAGCGAGGAGCTCGATCCCGGGGAGTCGATAGAGCCGTTTATCGGGTCGCCTTCCGAAACGGCGACGACCTCATATACGGACGGCACGATTGAGTCGTCCCAGTACGCATCATAGAAGGAGAGGAGCATGCCCATCGCCACGAAGGCGCAGGTGCCGAACCTGTTGGTGCCGAAATCGCTCCTGAGGTTGCTGAAATACACCGGGGCATAGAAACCATCCAAACAAGGCTCTATGTCCGGATTGTCAGGAAGGGCGTTATACGCTGCGGAGACCCAGGGATCGTAGAGGGAATCATGCATCATGGGCCGGCCATTGCTTTCCTTGGACGGATGGTGTGTGCCGAAAGAGGCGAGCGAACAAAAGGCGCCAACGGCGAAAGCCAACGCCTTCTTTAAGAGGTTTCTAAGGGTCATATGTTTTCCTTCGTTTCTCTTCCTATATAAAAAAGGATGGGGGCGGATTTGTCAAAAGAAACATTAAAAATCGAGGGTAATTCCAAGGAAAAAGCAGGAGAATAGTTCCACTTACACTAAGCCAATCAAAAAGACCTTGGTTTTGCCAAGGTTCTTCTTTTTAGTCTATTTCGAGGATAGAAGCATGATCAATCTCATCCTCTCCTCAGGAGTGAGACTCTCTTTGCACTCAAGGATCCGTTTCTCCAAATCGAGATAGATGCTTCCTTCATCCCTTTTAATACCTAATAAATAGTCGGATGTCGTTCCTAGGGCTTTAGCCAAAACGACCACTGCTTCCGCTTGCGGGGTTCTTGCTCCACTAAGGTATTTGCAAACGCTCGCCTCAGTGAGACCACTACGTCTAGCAAGTTCCCTTTGGGTCATCCCTTGCTCCTTCATAAGAGCTTTGACACGATGATGAAGTTTCTCTTCCATACTTGCCAAAAGTATAAATTGTTTTGCCTTTCTGGAAAATAAAAAAGAGGAGGTCAATTGACCCCCTCGATTTTGTTTATCCGGATTAGAGACCGAACTTCTTGATGGCAGCCCAACGATCCTGAGCGTACTTCTCACACTTGGTGAGGAGTTCTTCAGCATGTTCTGGGTTGGCGATTGGAAGCTGGGAGAAACGGGTCTCGAGCATTAAGAAGTCGCGGAACTTGGTCCAGTCTGGCTCTTTGCAATCAAGCTGTAATCCTGGCTTGCCTTCCTTAACAAGACGTGGGTCATAACGGAAGGTGGTGAAGTAACCGCATTCGACGGCTCTCTTCTCTTCGCCGATGGAGTTGATAAGTCCGCCTTTGATGTGCTGCTCGGCGCATGGGCAGTAGCAGATAACAAGGGATGGACCATTGTAGCTCTCGGCTTCCTTGAGGGCCTGGATGGCCTTCATTGGGTTGGAGCCAAGGGCGATCTGAGCGACATAGACGTGTCCGTAGGACATGGCCATGAGAGCGAGGTTCTTCTTGGCTTCTTTCTTACCGGAAGCGGTGAACTTGTTGATGGAACCGGTCTGGGAGGACTTGGAAGCCTGACCACCGGTGTTGGAATAAACCTCAGTGTCAAGGACAAGGACGTTGACGTCGGCTTCGTTGGCAAGGACGTGATCGAGTCCGCCGTAGCCGATATCGTAGGACCAGCCGTCACCACCGATGATCCAAACTGATTTGTCAACGAGGTCACGGTAGTAGTTCTTGAGTTCTTTGACAGTTTCGTCTTTAGAAGCTTCAACGGCTTTGATGAGGTCTTCGACAAGAGCGCGCTGAGTGAGTCTATCTTTGCCTTCAAGGGCAGCGACGTACTTGGTGGCGAGTTCTTTGAGTTCTGGCTCGACGTTAGCTTCGATAGCGGCTTTGAGGATACGGAGGACCTGGCTGACTTTGTAGTCAGAGGCAATTCTCATACCGAAGCCGTATTCGGCATTGTCTTCGAATAAGCTGTTGGCCCAGGCAACACCCTCGCCGTGTTCGTCTTTGACGAATGGGGTGAGTGGGGTGGAACCACAGTAGATGGAGCTGCAGCCGGTGGCGTTAGCGACTAACATGTCGTGGCCGAAGAGCTGGCTGAGTAAACGGTAATATGGAGCTTCACCGCATCCTGCGCAAGCGCCGGAGACTTCCATATATGGACGGAGGAAGCTGACACCTTTGACGGTGCTAGTTGGGAAGATGTCTCCCTTTGGTGAGCAATGATAGTAGAGATAGTCGGCACCGGCCTGTTCAGCGAACTGACCTTTGGCTTCGACCATGGTAAGAGCGTACTTGTCGGTACCCATCTTCTTAGCGGTCTGGTTGGCCATACATTCAGAGACGCAAAGTCCGCAACCGACACAGTTCATGGTTGAGATCTGGATGCGGTATTTGAGGGACTGATCAGCGGTCTTTGGAAGACCAGTGACTGGCTTGACGCCATTCTTGACCACCTCTGGGGCATTGGCAAGCTCTTCCTCATTGATGAGGTATGGGCGGATTGTAGCGTGAGGGCAAACGAAGGCACACTGGTTGCATTCGATACAGTTGGCTGGGTTCCAAAGTGGGACTCTGTCAGCGATGGCTCTCTTCTGTCTGAAGGTGATGTTGGCGTTCATCGTGCCATCGAGGAGCTCGTACTTGGTGAATTCGCTCGTTGGGAGCTCATCGCCATCAAGACGATCGATGGTGCCGATGTATTCGTCATAGTAGGTATCGCCAGTATCCTCAGCAGCGACTTTGGCAGCTGGGAGGTTGATCCATTCTGGCTTGATCTCGACTTTGCGGAGACCAGCTGGGCCAGCATCGATGGCATCATAGTTGTTCTTGACGATGTCCATACCCTTCTTGGCATAGGTCTTCTCAACGAACTTCTTCATCCATTTCTCAGCCTCTTCGTAAGGCATGATTTTTGGTGAGAGTTTGAAGAAGGCAGCCTGGAGGGTGGTATTGGTGTGACGGCCCATGTGGCATTCGGCGGCAAGCTTGTTGGCGTCGATGACATAGAAGTTGGCTTTCTTCTCAGCAAGGAGATGCTTCATGCGGTTTGGCATGGCTCTTTCAAGAGCGGCATCGTCCATATCTGTATTAAGAAGGAAAGTACCACCAACCTTAAGGTTGTTGATGATGTCGAACTTGAAGATATAGGTATCAAGGGAGCAGGAGATGAAGTCTGCGTTCTTGACGTAGTATTCGCTGTGGATTGGGTTCTTACCGAAACGGAGGTGTGAACGGGTGGTTCCGCCAGCCTTACGGGAGTCATACTGGAAGTAGGCCTGAGCGTACTGACCAGTAGCATCACCGATGATCTTGATGGAGCTCTTGTTGGCGGAGACAGTACCATCGGAACCTAAACCATAGAATAAGCACTCGGTGCAATCGTGTTCGATCTTGAAGGACTCATCGACTGGGATGGAAAGATGGGTGACATCATCTTTGATGCCAACGGTGAAGCTAGTCCAGTTCTCTTTGGCGTTAAGGAAGTCATAGATGGACTTGACGTCTTTTGGCTGGGTGTCTTTGGAAGAAAGACCATAACGGCCACCGATAACGGTGTCGATATGACGGCCTTCTTGAGCAAGAGCAGCAACGACATCGAGGTAGAGAGGCTCACCTTCGGCGCCGTTTTCTTTGGTTCTATCGAGAACAGCAATCTTCTTAACGGATGCTGGGATGGCATCGACAAGAAGCTTGGTGTTGAATGGGCGGTAGAGATGGACTTTGACAAGACCGACTTTCTCGCCTTTGGCATTCAAAGCGTCGACGACTTCGCCAGTGGTTTCGGTAACGGAACCCATAGCGATGATGATGCGCTCGGCTTTTGGATCGCCATAGTAGCAGAATGGGTGATATTCACGGCCGGTGAGACGGCTTGCTTCAGCGAAATACTTCTCAACGATTGGGGTGATTTCATTGAAGTGCTGGTTCTGGGCTTCACGAGCCTGGAAGTAGATATCGTCGTTCTCAGCGCCACCACGGGTGACTGGGTGGGTGTGTGGGTTAAGAGCACGGGCTCTGAACTCCTCGACTTTGTCCATACGGAGGAGCTTCTTCCACTCCTCTTTGTCGACAAATTCGACGTTCTGGACTTCGTGGGAAGTACGGAAACCATCGAAGAAGTGCATGACTGGAGTCTGGGCCTCGATAGCAACGAGGTGGGCGACTGGGGCAAGATCGGCGATTTCCTGGACGGAACCAGAGCAGATCATGGTCATGCCAGTCTGACGGCAAGCATAGACGTCAGCGTGGTCGCCGAAGATGGAAAGGGCGCGGGTAGCTAAGCTTCTGGCTGAGACGTGGAGGACAGCTGGAAGGAGCTCACCAACCCATTTGTAGAGGTTTGGGATCATGAGAAGCAAACCTTGGGAGGCGGTGAAGGTGGTTGCTAAGGCACCAGCCTGGAGGGCGCCATGGACGGCACCGGAAGCACCGGCTTCGCTTTGCATCTCAACAACTTTGACTGGGGAGCCAAAGAAGTTCTTCTCTCCTTTAGAAGAGATGGCGTCGACATTCTCGGCCATTGGAGACGAAGGGGTGATTGGATAGATAGCTGCGACTTCAGTGAAGTAGTAGCTTTCCATAGAGGCAGCAGTGTTGCCATCTACGGATTTGAAGGTCTTTTTGATTTCAGACATTGAAAAGATACTCTCCTTTGTTCGCAATAAGTATATTACTTATTAGATAACTTCCAAAGACAATTTGAGGAGTGCTTAACAATTGTCTTGTGGGCGTCAAAGAAAAAACCGCATGGGGCGGTTTGTTATTTCTTGGTTTTCTTTTTTGTAACCTTTTTGGCCTTCTTTTTCGGTTTGCGTCTTGCTTGCTCTTCTTTGACAAGCTTAGAAAGGACGTAAAGGTCGTGGTCGCTTAGGGAAGCGCTTGGGGAGACAAGACCCCCTGGACCTGCCATCCTCTTATAAACGAAGTCGCCAATCGAGGCATATTCAGCGAGTTCCTCTTTCTTGGCCACTTCTCTTTTTGGTTTTGGTTCGGCTGGTTTTTTTTCCTTAACGGTCTCTAGCTTCTCAAGATATTCCTTGATGGCAGGGATGAGGTCATTCATGTTGATCGAGGAATCCATGAGAATGAAAGGCTCGAACATGATGAGGTCGTCCGCCAAAACATCAGGGTATACCCCTACC
>JAILRR010000046.1 GCA_024698065.1 Bacilli bacterium | reverse complement strand
CATGATCTTCTGCTCCCAAAGCAGACGCGGTAACCAAGCTGCGCTACATCTCGAACATTGGCGCGCCAGACAAGATTCGAACTCGTGACCCACAGATTCGTAGTCTGTTACTCTATCCAGCTGAGCTACTGGCGCACAATTAGCTCCACTTTCATAGAGCGCCCATAAATAATATTACTTCAACTAAAAGTTGGCAAGCGAATAATAGAGATTTTCTATGGTTATTGTTCGTTTCTCAAATCCCAAGTGCTCACATCGGGAATGTCTATCTTGTTGACGTTATCGTATTCGAATTTGAAAGATATTCTATCCGACCCCCAATATTCATCATTCCTTAAATCGTAGAGTTGGACATCTGCATTTTCCACAAGCCCTTCATCACCATAAATTACAGCGGAGATTTGGTATGGGGTATAGTCTCCATACCCAGCAGAGTTATAGGAGATTAGGTTGCAGGTAAACTCTTCCCAATGTTGTCTTTGGCCTCCATAAAAATACGTTCTCTTTTGAATGGCGGCTTTTTCCACTCTCTCAAAGTGGCCAACTTCCTCTGGAGTTTTGCCAGTCGCAACAGACTCCTCGGCAATCTCAGTAAAGAAATCGAGCAACTTTATGTAACTCTTGTAGATGTTTTGGTATTCCTTCTCGTCAATGCAGTAGCTTCGTTCAGTGTAGGAGAGCCCATCTTCTTCAATCGTTTCCTTTTCGTTTGCAGCGATTTTATTTCCACCGCTATCAATGAAAGCCCAATTGCTTTCCGTTTGTTCGGCATTAAAGCAGTAACTGGAATCCCCTAGTATTTGCTCGATCTCCGTAATGCCTTCATAAAACATGGTTCCACTATCGGAATCCTTTACGTAGTGATGATCCCTGTCGATTCTCACCGTCATGTTCTTATGCTCAAGAGTCTTTGCGAAGAAAGTCTTGAATAAATCGTATGCCTGTGAAAAAGTCTCAGCCTCTATAAGCTCGGGAGTATCCATGTAGCAGGATGAGAGAGGAAGAAGCGAGCCAAGGATAACCGCTCCAGCAAGTAAGGCCTTCTTATTCATTGATCCATTCACCTTTAGCAAACAATGCAAGCGTACAACAAACCGAAGAGCAAAAGCAATACCCTCCCTTTATGCTGCGATAAGCATAAAAAGAAAAAAAGCGGCTTTTAGGACCGTTCAATGACTTTTGTTATTAGGAGTTTTGTGTCTTTCCTTGCCGCTTTTGCGGTAATATCTCTCTTTATCCTCGTACATCCTCGCAGAAAGAAAGGAAAACAAGGAAGGAACTGGCAACGACTAAATAATCACAAAAAAGATTGGCGTGTTTTGTGCCAATCTTTTTCTTTTTGCTTCTAGGCGCTAGGAGGATAAAACTAAAGATCTCCTCGCGTAACAATTACACCTCTTAAAACAAAGTCGCTACGCTCGAACGTTGCCATTGGGGTTATCGATTGAATAAGCGATGTTCGTCAAATGGTCGCCGATTCTTTCTAACTCAGTCAAAACAGTCAGGTAAGCAGAAGTAAGCTCTTGGGAGCATGCATTCGCAGTGATTCTCGCAAAATGCCTATCCGATATTTCTTTTTTCAGACTATCAGTTTTTCTTTCAAGCTCATGAACCTCTTTAAGTTGGGAGAAATCATTGTTCTCAAAAACGCTATAGGCCTTATCGAACATTTCGCTCAATACGGCATTGAAATCGCCTAATTCTTTTCTGGCGGTCTCGCTGAAGAATAGCTGTTTTGCGTCCAAATCATTCTTCTTCTCGTAGAAATTATAGGCATGGTCGCCGATTCGCTCGATATCGTTGATGACATGGAAATAAGAGCCTATCTCACGTTCATGGTTTAGGCTGACTCTTGTCGATAATTTGATAAGGAAATCGGTTATTCTTTGATTTAAATAATCGATTTGGTCTTCTTTGGAAACGATTTGTGCGTCTAAGGAATTATCGCCAGAAAGCATTTTCCTCATGCTGTCTAGATAATTCTCTTTGGAAAGCGTGTACATATTCATGATTTCCTTTTTAGCCAGCATAAGCGCAACACCAGGGACTCCTAGTTGTTTGTCGTCGATAAAGCGAACGGCGTTCATCAAGTCCTCTTCTTTCTTGTTTTTGATAAGCTTGCTTCCGATCTTGATAGCCGGTTTCAGCAATGGGACAAGAAGCGGCATAAAGACGATGTTATAGAAAACGATGAAGAGGGCGATTGGGAATTCATCGCTGCCATTGATCGCGAAAAGGTGCATTCCCTCGGCGATCGGGTTACGGAAAATCGTTAAGATGGCGAGCATTATCGAAGACGATATCGCTCTAAGGCAAAACATTATTATCGAAGCCCTTTTTCCTTGAATCGATCCGTTTAAGGAAACGATTACGGTAGTGATGACGGTTCCAAGGGTTGCGCCTAAAGCAAGGAACAAACCGCTCGACAAATCCAAAGCCCCGCTGCCGACCATCGCTATGACAATCGATGTGACCGCGCTGCTAGATTGGATCAATCCGGTGATGATCACGCCAAGTAGG
Source organism: Bacilli bacterium (assembly GCA_024698065.1). GTDB lineage: Bacteria > Bacillota_I > Bacilli_A > RFN20 > CAG-826 > UBA4951. The sequence continues at coordinate 4,742 of JAILRR010000046.1, read as the reverse complement.
AACAATAAAGGCCCGAAGTCGATGGAAGAGAAGAGCGTTTTGCATGCGTCTGTGATTTCGGGGTTCTTAAACGCGTCCTTCATTACTGCGAGGCCAAAGAACAATAAGCCCAAGCCGCAGAGGATCTCCCCTATGTTCACTACTTTTTCGTTGCTAAAAAACATCATCACGACGCCAACGAAAGAGAAAAGCAAGAAATAAACCGATATCGATAGTGAGGAAAAAGATGCGATAACGCCTGTGATTGTCGTTCCAATATAAGCGCCTAGCATAATGGATAGGCCTTGAAACAAACTCATCGCTCCCGCGTTGACGAAGCCCACCACCATGGCGTTAGAAGCGTCGCTGGACTGAATCGCCATCGTGACGGCCGCGCCTATCCCCATGTTCGTGAAAGGCTTATTCTCGGTTTTTTTGAAAAAGTTCTTCACCCTCACGGAAATGGTTTTTTTCATACCGCCTGACATCATTCTCATCCCTACGAGAAGGACGGACACGCCTACCAGGAGGTAGATGATTGATTTAATAATTTCGTTCATGATTCTTTACCTCATCAGGAAACAATTATCGTTATGTGGTATTTATAAGTGAAATAGTATAGTTTTATATTTATCATAAGGAATTGCTTATATGACAATCAGACATTTGAAAACCTTCATCTTGGTATGCGACTTGGAATCGATCAGCAAAGCGAGCGAAGAGCTTCATATAGCCCAGCCCGCCGTCAGCCAAACGATATCCGATTTGGAAGATTATTACGGAATCACCCTTTTCCACCGCATCAACAGGAAACTGATCCTCACAAAAGAAGGAAATGACCTATATAAAAAGGCGAAAGAGGTGATTCAATCCTTTAATGAGTTCGAGGAGGCGGCCAAGAATAGCCGTTCCCATCCTTCCCTTAAAATCGGCGTCTCATTAACCGTCGCCTCCATTTTCTTGCCAACGATCATCAAAGATTTGAAAAAGAGATGCCCTAACGTGCGATTCACAGTCCAGATCAATAACGCTTTTGAGATCGAAAGCGACATCAATAACGGCAAAATCGATTACGCGATCATCGAAGGCACGCCTTCTAATCTGAAGCTCTCGTATGAAATCCTTGCCAAAAACGAGTTATCAGTTGTCGCCAGCAAGCATTACGTCATCCCGGCAAAGCTTTCTTTGCGGGATTTGGATTCTTACCCCTTGCTGCTTAGGGAAATCGGCAGCTACTCCAGAAACTATTTGTTCAACAGGCTCAATATCTCCGTTTCGCCCTTTATCGAAGCCAACAGCAATCAGACGATCATCAATAATTGCCTTGAAGGAAACGGTGTTGCGATCCTTCCGAAAATACTGATCGAAAAATACGTTCATGAAGGCGCTTTGAAAGAAATAAAACTCGATGGCTATGACTTAGAAGCCGAAACGTCATTGATCTGGCACAAAAACAAAAGCTTTTCTAACGAGATAAAAAAGACCATAGAGATTTGCAAAAACATTATCAAAGGCAAAGAAAGCCAAAGATAGCGTTAGTCTTTCCAAAGATAAACGGCGAGCGCGGCCGTTGTTCCGTGAATGCGGCTTAGGTGATTGCTGGCAAACGTCAGAGAAAGCACAAAAAAGCTTAATTTTGTTTTAAGTTTTTCATGGCTGTATGTCTTTCTGCATATCAAATGATGCCTTAAATATGCGAGCCTCCATCAACAATGCGTTTGATTTCTTCTTTGACATAACTGATATCGCCATTGGAAAGAAGAGGAATGAGTTTTTGAATCTTGTTAATCGGTTGATTCCACCACTCTAGTTTTTCTAATAATTCAATCATTTCATCATCAAATCTTTTCCTTATTACTCTAGCGGGGTTACCAACCACTACAGAATAAGGAGGAATATTAGAGGCAACCACTGCATTGGCGCCGATAATGCATCCATCTCCTACACGAACCCCTGGTAGGAATGTGGCGTTTTGCCCAACCCAAACATCGTTACCAATAACTGTATCCCCTTTATAAGGAAGATCTTCTTTCTTGGGAGGCTCTTGCTCCCATCCTTTAAATATGTAGAAAGGGTATGTGGAAACACTATTCATCTGGTGATTGGCACCATTCATAATGAATTCCACACCTCTTCCGATTTGGCAGAATTTGCCGATGATTAATTTATCGCCAATGAAGTCATAATGATGGGTAACTCTGCTGGTGAAGTTTTGCCCATCATAATATGTATATTCCCCGACTTTGATATTTGGGTGGCCAATTAATGTTGGCCTAATATAGGTCACACTTTCATCTTTTGATTTAAGCGGGTGGATTCTTTTCCAATCTGGTTTATCTGCTTTATAAGCGTCGTTCATCAAACCATCCGCTTCCGTATCAGATAAATCTAAGAATTCTGCAGCGTTAACATTAAATTCAAGAATTAGTCTAATAACTACATCAAAAGATATATCGGTTTGACCCGTTTCAATTTTGTTGATCATTGATTTATGGGTATAGCCTAGTGCCTCTGCAAATTGTTGCTGAGTCATATTGTTTTCTAAACGAATCTTTTTGATTCTATCCCCAAATACTTTGTATGCCGGCATGATAAACCTCCTTTATTCGATCGATATCGGTCAATTTAATCTCCCCAATTTCGACGAGTTCATTTCTTTTCAAGTCGCTTTATTGATTTGACATTGTTCTTGTTGAACAATTCTTTTTCCCTATTTGCTTCTTTATTGAGAAGAATTAACCGTTCACTTTGATCAATCTTTTGAGCGATAAGCATCGAATTCAAATATTCAAGATTGCTTAAAATCGCTAGTTCTATAGTGTTAGCGTAGTCTCTAATGTTGCCATCTTGATTAGGATTTTCATCTCGCCACTCTTTGGCGGTCTTGCCAAACAATGCAACATTAAGTAAGTCAGCTTCGCTTGCATAAATATAGCTTTTTTGCTCATTTGATAATTCAATTGGAACAAGATGCTCTTTTACTGCATCGGTATGGATAAGGTAATTAAGCTTTGTGAGAAGCCTTTTCCCGTTCCATTCAAGTTGCCTAGACTCTTGGGCTTTTAATCTTTGGAATTCTTTTATGATATAGAGTTTGACTTCAGGTGATATCCAGGAGGCAAATTCCAAGGCGATATCGCGGTGGGCGAAAGTCCCACCACCATATTTCCCAGACTTAGTTTTAAAGCCTATTGCATTAGTTTTAGTTGCCCATTTCGTTGGAGTCATTACAAAGTAATTGTGACCTGATTCATTTTTAAACTGGTCGAATTCGACCATGTTAAAATCAGCGTTGTTGATTTGTTCCCATAAACCAATAAATTCGATTGTGGCCCTAAGCCTCATCCAGTTCTTGATAACATCAGCGGGGAAATCTGGGTTTTTAATTTTGGCCATGTCAGTCAAGCTAACATAATCACCCTCGCCAATTCCTGTTATGCTGATATCAATATTTTTTACGGTGATTTTGTTCATAAAGAGGTTCTACTTTAATCAAAGTTATTCTACCTCTAAATGTATGTTGGTTCTACCTTTTAATATTGTCATCCAATGAAAAAAGAAAAAAAATAAAAAACTTCGACACGAATCGTATCGAAGTTTGTAAATCCTGTGGAGCATCCGGGCGGAATCGGACCGCCGGTCATTGAGTTGCAGTCAATTGCCTTACCGCTTGGCTACGGATGCAGCGGAAAGAATTATATCACCGAGGTCGGTGAGTGACAATTCTATTCCTTAAGACTTTTAGATTAATCGACTTTTTTGTATTTGAAGGAAGCGGATTCGAAGAGACCATCGGTGATTTTAAGGTCTTTTCTCATGACAAGAAGAGGCCTGATGTACTCGGCGAATTTCTTGGAGAGATGGGTGGTATCCTTCATGAAATCCTCTGGGACGTATCTGATTGCGTCAGCAGCCATCTCAATTGGTTCGAATTCGATCTTGTAGGCGTATGGTGTGCTTGAGGTTCTCTTGAGGACGGCCATCATTCCGCTCTTACCTTCGAGAAGGGCTTTAACGCAGGCTTCGCCACAGGCGATAGCTGCATTGATGTCAACTTCGGAAGCAAGGATGGAAGATGCACGCATGGAGGTGCTTAACACGGTGACGCGGGTTGGGAGATGGAGATCTTCTTTGACGCGGGACTCGAGAGCGTAGGCAACGCCTTCAAGCTGAGCGTGGCCGAATGCGTCGATGTCATCGCTTTGGACACCGATGTCGATGCCTTCGCTTAAAGCCACCACCGCATATCCTTTTTGGAGATAGACGCGGCTAAGATCCTCATAGAACTTCTTCTGGTCGAGTTTGACTTCTGGGAGAAGGATGAAGTCTGGGCGGCAATCTTCTGGGAGAGCGTCGGCACTGGCGGTAAGCCAGCCAGTGTCTCTACCCATGATCTCGACGAATAAGACTTTGCCTTTCTTATAGGAACGAACATCAAGGATAAGGGATTTGAGGGCGTTCATGACATAAAGGGCGGCACTTGGGAAGCCAAGGGCGAAGTCAGTGCCCATAAGATCATTGTCGACGGTTTTTGGGACACCCATGACCTTAAGGTCAAGGCCTTTCTCTTTGGCGAGGTGGCTAAGTCTCATGCAGGTATTCATGGAGTCGTTGCCGCCATTGACGAGAAGACCGTTGATGTTGTGTTTCTTGAGGGTTTCCATGATCTTTCCGAACACTGGATCATTGAAATCCTTTGGAAGCTTGTAACGGGAAGAATGGAGGATCTGGCCTGGGGTTTGGGTAAGGAGGTTGATGTCCTT
>JAILRR010000036.1 GCA_024698065.1 Bacilli bacterium | reverse complement strand
ATCAAAGTCATCGACCTCCTTTGCCCATACGCCAAAGGCGGCAAAATCGGTTTATTCGGTGGCGCCGGCGTTGGTAAAACCGTTCTCATCCAAGAGCTAATCAGCAACATCGCCAGCGAACATAATGGTATTTCCGTCTTCGGCGGCGTTGGCGAAAGAAGCCGTGAAGGCAATGACTTATATTTCGAGATGAAGGAGAGCGGAGTCCTTAAGAACACCGCCCTTTGCTTCGGTCAGATGAACGAACCTCCGGGAGCCAGAATGAGAGTTGCTTTGAGCGCTCTTACGATGGCGGAGTATTTCCGCGACAAAGAACACAAAGACGTTCTTCTTTTCATCGATAACATTTTCCGTTTCACCCAAGCCGGTTCTGAGGTCAGCGCCCTTCTTGGACGTATGCCTAGCGCCGTCGGCTATCAGCCAACTTTAGCTACTGAGATGGGTCAGCTCCAAGAGAGAATTACCTCAACAAATGCTGGCTCAATCACTTCCGTTCAGGCTGTTTACGTTCCTGCCGATGACCTTACCGACCCAGCCCCAGCGACCACCTTCTCCCATCTTGATGCGAGAACCATTCTTGATAGAAACATCGCCGCTTTAGGTATCTACCCAGCCGTCGATCCTCTTGAGTCATCCTCGAACATGCTTGATCCAGCCGTCGTTGGCCAAGAGCATTACGAAGTCGCTCGTGGAGTCCAGAAACTCTTGCAGCGTTACAAAGAGCTCCAAGACATCATCGCCATCCTTGGCATCGATGAACTTGGTGACGAAGATAAAGCGGTCGTCGCTAGAGCTAGACGTGTCCGTAACTTCCTCTCTCAGCCTTTCCACGTTGCTGCGAACTTCACCGGTTTTGAAGGAAGATACTGCACGATCGCCGAAACCATCCGCTCATTCAAAGAAATCCTTTCTGGCAAATACGATTCCCTCCCAGAGTCCGCGTTCATGTATTGCGGCACCATTGAGGATGTCGTCGAGAAAGCCAAGAAGATGGAGAGCCAGAACTAATGGAACTTCTTATCCTTACCCCAAACGGAATCGCCTTTGAAGGTGAGTGCGACGAGGTCTATCTCCCAACCACAAGAGGCCCTATGGGCATCATGGAAGAGTACACGCCTGTCGTTGGTGAACTTAGACCAACTGGCGTCGCCAAAATCACTTCTTTAGGCAAAAGCGTTTTCTTTGCGCTTTGGCATGGGGCAGTGGAAGTCAAACCAGATAACAAGATCATCGTCTTAAGCGAAACGGCTATTGAAGCCACTTCCGAAGAAGAGGCCCTTGAGCTCATCAAGGGGCGTCCGCTCACCATCGAAAAAGATGAGGAAGACGTCAAAGTCGCCTCTGCCAAACTAAAGCAATAATCCCTGCAAAATAAATATTTTTCGAATGTAAGAGGTTTCATAAAGAAATCGTAAATTTTTCTTTTACAATGGTCCTATGAACTTCATATTCATCTCTCCGAACTTCCCAGATTGCTATTACCATTTCGTAGAGTCTCTTAACAAAAGAGGCATCAGGGTTTTAGGCATCGGAGACGCTCCATATAGCTCCTTAAACCAATCTCTTAAAGATAACTTGACCGAATATATGCAAGTCCTTGATATGTCGGTCTATAACAACATGCTCGATGTCTGCCGTTACTATGAAAAGAACTACGGCCCAATCGATTACCTTGAGAGCAACAATGAGTGGTGGCTCCAAGAGGATGCAAGACTCCGCAAAGACATGATGGTTGAGAATGGTTTCCTTCCAGGAGACATGCTCAAGATCAAAGCCAAAAGCGCAATGAAAGCCTGCTTCCAGGATGCAGGGGTGAAGACCATGCGCTACATCTTGGTGAATGGACCGGCTGACTTAGCCAAAGCAAAAGTATTTGCCACCAAAGTCGGATGGCCGGTTTTCGTTAAGCCAAATGTGGGTGTCGGTGCTTCCGATTCCTTCAAACTCGAAGATGAAGAAGCCATGGAGAAATTCTTATCCAAGAAACTAGGCGAGACCTATATCATGGAAGAATACATCGATGGCACGATCGTCTCATATGACGGCATCTGCGATAACGACAGCAACGTCGTTTTCTCAACGACCGATGTCTTTGATACTCCTACCGCTGACATGGTCCAATATAACGAAGACGATTGCTACTATAACAACCCAATCTCCCTTCCATCCAAGTTATTCGATACCAAAGAATTCGACGAGATGGGTAAGAGGGTCATCAAATCGTTTGGCATCAAAAAGAGATTCTTCCACATTGAATTCTTTATTGCCAAAGATGGCATCTATGGCCTTGAATGCAATATGAGACCGGCAGGGGGAAACACGCCTGATTTGATCAACTTCGCCAATTCAGTCTCTTGCTATGAGATTTACGCCGACGTGATTGCCTATAATGAAAACCGCCAGGATATGAAGATGGAGAAATATTACGCTCTATCGACCTCCAGGAAGAATAAGTTGAGCTACAAGAATAACCTTGAAGAACTCAAAGAGAAATATGCTGATCATATCTGCATGGAAGGTTCCTATCCTAAAGGATACGCCGATGCGATGGGTGACTATTTCATCTACAGCAAATGGAAAAAACTCGAGGATGGCCTCGAGTTCGATAGATTAGTCAGAGAAAAGAACTAAGCGAAGTATTCCTCAATGAATGAGGAGTTATTTTGAACGACTTCGTATTTGATTGCGTTACCGCTCTCAATAGTTGTTTTGACTATTTTCCCAGCGAGTTCCGAAGTGCCTATTTCGGTTGAGAAAGAAAGAAGGTCCTCGTCGTCTTTTGAGATGTCTTTGATATCCAAGACATAGAACTTCTTATTCGTCTCTCTCGCTTTCGGATAGATGCTCTCATAGAAATAGTTTTTGGTGTCGCCATCAAGAACATAGAATGGGGCGGCTTCCTTGCTGATTGTCGTTTTGAAACGGTTGATGTCAGAGGAGCGGTGGACGCTTCCTAAACCGCAATAATGCTTAATTGCCGTTTCGACGATTTTGGTGTCGCCGCTAGAGAAGCCATAGACGAGTTCAACGACGCTCGTTTTGCTCATCACATACATCGAAGGGGTGTCACCGGTCATCGGGTGAGTGAATGTCCTTGTTAGTTTGTTCTCAATGCAGTACCTGGAAATGACATCGGCAGCCGCTCGGGTATCACCATCAATATAAGAGATATCGAACTTGGCTTCATATAGGGTTTTCCCAGCGCTCTCGAGCAAGGTCTTGCAGCTGACGCACTCATCATCAATGAAGGCGAAGACAACATCTTCATCGTGGTTGACTCTATAGAGAATGTCTTCGGCGCTTTGCTTACGGGCAAGTTTGTCCCAAGAAGAATAATCCGCTTCGAAAGAAGGGTCATGGTCAGCATTTTGCATCAAAACGAAAATGGCTCCGTCCGTAGCTCTCTCGCAAGAAAAAAGAAGGGGCAGAGACATAATAGCAAAGAAGAATTTAAAGGACTTTTGCATAGGATTTTTCCTCAAAAACTGTATCTTTTTGCCTCGCTAAGGAGCTTTTTGGTTTCTTTGTTAAGCTTATTGAGCCTGAGTGTTTTAAATGTTTTGACAATGGCTTGTCCGGACACGGATCCTTTTCTGACGTCTTTACGGAAAGCCATCATGACCTCGCCTTCCTCTTGCTTGGAATTGAGCAAAGCGATCGAGGCAGCGATGTTAATCTCTTCTTCGCTTGGATCATCCTTCTTAATGATGACGTGGGAGCCGCTGTTTCCCATGACGTGAAACCAGAGATGATCCTTGGCGGTCTCAAAGAGGAATGTCAGGCAATCGTTTTGTTTAGAGGTTTTGCCAAAGAGGATTTTCGTTCCCTTGTATTCGGCATAGTAGGGGAGAGATGAGACAGATAAGCCTCTCCATTCGTGGGCGCCTTTTTTCTTACTCTGATTGACGATAGCCATATCAAGTTCTTTGGCCATCATCTCTAGGCCTAGTTCGTCGGCATGTTCAAGTTGGGATAAGGAAGCCGTAATCTCCTCAAGCTCTTTGGAGGCCTTCTCTTTGCTGATATCGACCTGCTTCAAAGTCATCTTGGCTTTCTTCGCTCTCTTGTAATAAGCGTTTGCGTTCTCAGCTGCGCTTCTAGATGGATCGAGTTTGATTTCTTCTCCTTCGTAAATGAAAGAGGAAGCCTTAGGGGCGATCTCGTCCATCGACATGTAGATGGCATCACCAAACCTTCCATCATCGAGATGGGTGTTTGCCTCAGCGATATCTTTGTCCAAGGAAACAAGTTTTCTTTCCAAAAGCTTCTTCCTGTTTCTTAAGGCTTTAAAAAGGTAGGCGAAGCGGTCATTCTTCCTTTTGTTCGATAAAACCTCTTCGGCTAAATAGCATTCTTCTTCAAAGGCTTTTGGGTCAAAAGAGGAAGGTTTTGCAGCGAATTTATTCTTTTTTGGGGCCTCGTATGTCATTCCTTTGAGAAGAGGTCTTTCATCGTCTGCGTGGCTTACTTTGTAACAAAGGATGATCCGATTGTCTTCGTCAGCGACCACGAGATTTGGGTGGTGTGGGAAGAGCTCGATATAGAGATTACGCTTCTCTTCCTTGAATACATTATTGATGGCGATAAGCGAGAACTTGAGGATGCGGTCCTCACCATAAGTCTCAACTTTCTCGATATATGGATTCACGATTTCTTTCTTGAGCTGATCGAAGAAGTGGGAGGCGATGCTTGTGACGCCGATGCTCTCTTCAGCGATATAGACGCGAGGGCATTCCTCATCGAGAACGATGGAAAAGCGAGATCCACCTTTGCCGCTTAGTCGATAAAAGAAAGCCTTCTCGGTGTAGAGGATTGGGCTTGAGAGATGTCTTCCTTCCAGGTTTTTCGAAAGGAAGGAAGCATAGATTTCAAGGTCGCTTTTGCTTAAGGCTTTCATAGCATAATTATTGTAACATAATCCCCCAAAGGGGTTACCCCCATCATTGCATGGATTCTGGAGGTTTTCGAGTTTGAGCAACCGCTTCGATGGCGTCGCTATAATATGTTGTAAAAAGGTATTAGGGGTCCTATAATTTCTCAAACATGAAAAAGGGATTATTGATTATCATGAGCGGACCTTCCGGGGTCGGCAAAGGCACCATCCGTCAAAAAGTGATGGAAGACAAGGAACTTAATCTCTTTTTCTCCGTGTCCGTGACAACCCGCAAAAAGAGAGAAGGGGAGATACACGGACGCGAATACTATTTCATCAGTCAAGAGGAATTCGACAAGCTTATCCAAGACAATAAGCTTCTCGAATATAACCGCTACGTCGGTCATTCCTATGGAACCCCTTTGGCCCCAATTGAGGAACACCGTAACAAAGGTGAGAACGTCGTTCTCGAAATCGATGTTCATGGCGCAACCCAGGTCCTTGGCAAAGTCAAAGGACAAGAAGGCGTTGTCACTATCTTCCTTCTCCCTCCATCCTATGAAGAACTCGAAAGAAGAATCAGGGGACGCTGCACCGAGAATGACGACACCATCCAGATGCGACTCAAGCAGGCTCAGGATGAGATAGCTCAGAAGGGCAATTACATGTATAACGTCATCAACGACACCCTCGATAAGTGTGCTGATGAGGTCAAAAAGATAATTCGCAAAGAATTAGGGGCTCTATAGAGCCTCTTTTTTTGTTAGAATATCCTTGTGAAGATAATCGACGTTTTGACTGAATATGGGAAAAGGTCTTTGGACCGCACTTTTTCTTATGTTTACAAAGGCCAAAAGAGAATCGAACCCCGCTTCAGAGTCAGGATTTCTTTTGGCGCCCAAGAGGCTGTCATGGGTTTCGTATTGTCTGTCAGAGATACCGAAAAAAGCGTAGCCGAACTTGAGGAAGAAAAAGGTTATTCATTCAAAGAGATTCGTGACTACGACATCATCGATGAAGAGCCTCTCGTCGATGACAAAATGATGGAACTCGCTAACAGGGTTTCCAATTACTATTTGGCTCCATTCATTGGGGTTTTGCAGGCGATGTTGCCATTATCGCTTTCCCCAAAAACCTCTGCATTACGTGGACCAAAGATCGCTTATGAGCAATGGGTCGAGCTCGTCAAAAATGATGAAAACGATCTCACCGATAAGCAGATTGAGATGCTTCGTTTGGTTGCTTCAAACACCCCAATCCTCAAGAAGGAATGCGGCAGTGTGGCCATCCTCAAAAAACTCCTTGAGAAGGGCCGAGTGAGGATCGTCCTCAAAGAGAAGGAAAGGTTCCACATTAGGCCTGAAGAAAGAGAAGAACCTCATGAGATGTCTCTTGAGCAGAAAAAAGCATTTGACGATATCCGTAACAGTGAGAAAAAAGTCGTTCTCCTTGAAGGCGTGACTGGCTCAGGCAAAACCGAAGTCTATCTTCGTCTAAGCGAAAAGATCTTAGAGGAAGGCAAATCCGTTTTGATGCTTGTTCCAGAAATCAACCTCACCCCAGCGATGGTGGAATATTTTAGCCGCAGATTCGGTCCGAAAGTCGCAATCCTCCATAGTGAGCTCACCCCAGCTGAAAGGTATGACGAGTATAGGCGTATCGCTAGAGGGGACGCCTCAATCGTCGTTGGCGCTAGAAGCGCGGTATTCGCACCTCTTAAGAACATCGGCCTTATCATCCTCGACGAAGAGCATGTCGAGTCATATAAACAGGACAATTCTCCGTACTACCACGCTAGAGAAGTCGCCATCATGAGAGGGGAGATAGAAGGCTGCAAGGTCTTGCTTGGTAGCGCAACCCCAACCCTTGAATCAAAAGCGAGAGCGGATAAAGGCGTCTATGGCTATGCCTCGATGCCTCACCGCATCAACGAGAAAGCTCTTCCTCATACGGAGATAATCGATCTACGAGACCGTTCCGTTTTCAGCAAAAACTCCGAGAAACTAAGCGCCCCATTAATAGTCAAAATTAAAGAGAAGCTTGAGAAAGGGGAACAAGCCCTTTTGCTCATCAATAGACGTGGCTATTGGACAGGAATCGAATGCCCAAAATGCGGACATATCTTCACTTGCCCTAGCTGTGGGGGCAATCTCACATTCCATCAAGAGGACTCGATGCTCAAATGCCATCATTGCGGCTACGTCGAAAGATATCCGGAGCGTTGTCCAGACTGTGGCAATACCCGCTTAAGAAGAGTCGGTTATGGCACCGAGAGAGTTGTCAAAGAAATCGAAGAACTTTTCCCTGGCGCCAGAGTGGCCAGGATGGATAGCGACATCGGCAAAGTCTCGAAGAATGTCGAGAAGATCCTCCGTGACTTCAAAGATGGGAAATATGACATCCTCGTTGGAACTCAGATGATTGCCAAAGGACACGATTTCCCCAACGTCACTTTATCGGCTGTTGTCCTTGCCGATATCGGTCTTAGCCTTCCAACATATAGGGCGGCTGAAAGAACCTTCCAGCTAATCACCCAGGCCGTTGGGAGAAGCGGCCGTTCAAAAAGAGTGGGGGAGGCTCTCATCCAGACTTATAACCCAGAGCACTACGCCATAAAATACGGGGCGTCTCAGGACTATGGTTCCTTCTATCTCAAGGAGATGCAACAAAGGAGAATCACGGAATACCCTCCATATTGGAACTGTGTCCTTCTTGAGTTCTCCTCTTCAAAAGAAGAGAAAGCGTCTCAATCCGCGCTCGACTTCAAGAAGGAGATTAGTGGCTTAGGCATTGAGAACCTTATTGTCTTAGGACCGATCACCCCGTTCTACTCAATGAACAATGGAAAGCATAAACGCGTCCTTCTTCTCAAATTCAAAAAGAGGGAGAGCATTGACGGATATCTCCGGCAAATCCTTGCTAGATTCTCTTCTGTCGCAGGTGTTGACATCTCTGTTAACGTCGATCCCCTCGATTATTAATTGAATAACAATTAACCCTTTGGGTATAGCCGTGTTATAATTTCCTCCTACTACAGGAATTATATGATTGTCATCTCTGTCTTAGGCCTTGACCAGTTCGTTGTCGGCACCTACTCAAGAAAGAACACTGCAAATTTAGCGAACCTTTTCGAATGCATGGAGGAAGATATCGTCTTCTATTCTCCTAACAGCATGATCTTCCACAAGGGTATCGAGCAGACTTCTTGGCACACGGAGATCATCGTTCGCGCTCCAAGGAAGTATGAGATTTTCGAAAGCAAAATCGCCGATTACCTCATCAAAACCTTCGTGGATTTCTCCATCAACACCGAAATCACTTTCACTTACTACGATATCGAACATCATTACGAGCACATCAACGAAGCCTATCCTCGCTTCATCGAAAGAAGCCAGCTTGACCAAGAAGCCATGCCATATGACGACGAAGAAGAGGAATACGAGGGCGCAAACCCTCTTGACCGCGCCGATCTCGATATCGACGACGAGAACCAAATCTACCTTGGCAATGTCTTCGAAGGACATGAGGAAGAACTCGAATCCTTAGACGTCAAGGAAGAAGATGAATGCTGTCACGATGGCCATTGCCACTGCGGACATAAACACCACCATTAATTTTGGGGAGGAAAGACATGCAAGAATTTGATTTAGCCCAAAAGGTCTTGAACGACATCATTGTCAACGATGTTCAGTTCAACGAGGCTCTTAGGAAACTCTTCCAAGCTGACCCAGAGATCCGCCCTCTTAGAGGAACGGTTGCTGGTTTAGTTGGTTGTGAGCTCCGCCATCACTTGCTCTTCACGCACCTCATCGAAGGCGCCAAAATCGAAGGCCTTAGCGAAGAAGAGAAGATGGCTATCGCCCTCGCCCTTGCCGACATCTATTTCTTCAAACGCATCTCTGCCGAGGACATCAAAGCCGTTCTTCTTGCAAAGATCGGGGAAGAAAAGATGGCCAAACTCGAACCGCTTTTCGCTAAAGCGGAAACCCCAAACGAATTCATTCCGACCGAATTCCCAAAGACTTCCAACAAATATCTCTCGCTCAGATACAACACTCCAGAGTGGGTTCTCAAGATCTGGCAGCATTTCGGATATGGCCAGACTTACCGCATCCTCAAAGCCAACGCTAGACAAAACACCTCAAGCGTCCGCGTCCGCACCTCGATGGTGCCAGTGGAAGAGGTCCTCAATAGCAGCCCAGACTTTGTCAAATCGCCAGTCGAGGGAATCCTCCTCTATGGTGGCAAGACCCCACTTCGCAAATTAGACCTCTATAAGCAGAACGCCCTCTTCTCTGAAAGAATGGCCACCAAGGCGATGCTTGACGAATACAAGATTGAGGAACCAAAAGAGGCCTTTGTCTATAACGGCAACGCCGACTCCTCGATTTTCAAAGAAGTCATTGAGACCTATCAGAACAGAATCGGTCTTAACCTTGGCTGCCCAAATGTCGATCTTCATACCGACGTTACTCGCATGATCAAGCAAGCCGGTTACAAGAACATCAATTTCTTCGGTGCCGAACCTGATTCCATGGAAGCGGCTATCTCCCGTCCGCAGGATTTGGTCATTGCTGCTCCAAATAGCTCGAACTTCGATCTTATCCGTGACTACCCTGATTACCTCCTTCACTTCAAGAAGGATGAGATGGATGCCCTCTTCGCCCAAGAGAAAGCGGTCTTAGAAGGCTGTTCCAAGTTTGTCGCCGAGAAAGGAACCCTCATCTACGCCGTCTACACCATCAGCAAGAAAGAAGGCAACAAAACCGTCAACGACTTCCTTGCCAACCATAAGGAATTCCACCTCGTCAAAGAGGTCCAGAACATGCCTTTCGAAGAACATGCGACTGCTCTTTATTACGCCGTCATGGTCAAAGACACCGTTGCTGCCAAAGCAGAGGCGCCAGTCGGTGATCTTGCTTCCTTAGCCGATGCTCCAACCAATTTATTAACCGCCTCACCAGAAGAATAAAATGCCGAAAAAGAACCTCTTTGGATACACATTAAAAGCTCTCGAGGAGGAGATGATCGCTAGGGGCGAGAAGAAATATCGTGCCACTCAGCTCTATCAATGGATCTACGTCAAAAAAGTGACGGATTTCGATTCAATGACCGACATCTCCAAATCTTTTCGTGATGTCTTGAAAGAAGAATATACGCTTGATTTGCCAACGATTTTCACAAAACAAGTGGCATCTGATGGCACAATCAAACTTCTTGTTGAGATGAGCGATGGGGCGAAAGTCGAATGCGTTTTGATGCGCTACGACTATGGCAATGCCATCTGCGTTTCTTCCCAAATCGGCTGCTCCATGGGATGCGCTTTCTGCGCCTCTGGTTTACTCAAGAGAGAAAGGAATCTCAGTGCCGCTGAGATCACTGGCCAGGTCATGGTCATGAACAAGATCCTCTATGAAGAAGGGGAGAATGTTTCCCATATCGTCGTCATGGGAACGGGCGAACCATTTGACAACTATGACAACGTCTCTAGCTTCATCCATATCATGAACGAGGCAAAAGGACTTGCAATCGGAGCAAGACATATCACCGTCAGCACCTGTGGCCTTGTCCCTGGCATCAAACGTTATGGAGATGAAGGCATTCAGGTCAACCTTGCCATCTCGCTACATGCGCCAAATGACAAAATCAGAAACGAGCTCATGCCTGTTTCGAAAGCCTATAACATGGATGTCCTCCTTGATGCGGTCAAGGAATATATCGAGAAGAGCGGACGCCGCGTCACCTTTGAATACATTCTCATCAAAGGCGTGAACGACACCATCGAATGTGCGAAAGAACTTTCCGAAAGGCTCCGTGGCATCCTTTGTTACGTTAACCTTATTCCGCTTAACCCAGTCAAAGAAAAACCATTCGAGAGATCGCTTGATAAAGACACGAAATCCTTCTCTTTATATCTCAACAACCATGGCATCAACTGCACCATCCGCAAAGAATGGGGCACAGGCATCGATGCCGCATGTGGCCAGCTTCGTGCCAAATATGTGAAAGGTAGGAACTAAATGAGACACGGTTCGTACGCTTTCAAAACTGATATCGGCATGGTGAGAAACCACAATGACGACAAGGCCCAGATTGCCATGAACGTCAATGGCGAGGTCTTCCTCGTCGTTTGCGATGGCATGGGTGGGGCCAAACGAGGCGATCTTGCATCCCAAATCGCCATCGATACCCTCGTCGACTCCTTCCGTCACAAGAGAAAACACCATCTTGTGGCGACGAACCGGAGCTGGTTCACCAAAGCGGCCAAGAAAGCCAATTCGGCGATCTATGAGTACGCTGAGAGGAACCCGGAAGCAAAAGGCATGGGCACAACGGTCGTCTGCGCCCTCATCAGTGGCGACCACCTTTATACCGCCAACATCGGTGACAGCCGCTGCTACATGCTTCTCAAGAAGAACAAACTAAAACAATTGACCGAAGACCAGACTTATGTGAGCTTCCTTGTCTCAACAGGGAGAATCACCGAAGAAGAAGCCTTGTCCCATCCTGACAGGCATGTTCTTATGAACGCCTTAGGCATCTTCCCTTCGCTTAGCCTCGCCTTCAATGACTATGAATATCACGGAGAGAGCGTCCTTTGCTGCTCGGATGGGTTATACAACCAAGTTCCGCTTGATGAGATAGCGAACATCCTCAGCACCGATGAGAGGTGCGATCAGAAAGTCGATTCGCTTGTGGCGATCGCTAACAGCAACGGGGGAAGCGACAACATCGCCATCGCCCTTTGGGAGTGTATTAGCAATGATTGAGATTGGTGAGAAAATAGACAACCGTTACCGCGTGACGGGAAGGATAGCCCATGGTGGCATGGCCGATGTTTATGAGGCCCTCGATGTCGTTCTTCATAAGACTGTTGCCCTTAAAATCATGCGCGAAGACATGATGGACAACCCAAAGAACGTCGAACGTTTTGAGCATGAATGCATCGCAAGCGCCTCTCTTAATAACCCAAATATCGTCAAGGTTTTCGGACATGGCGTCGTCGATGGAAGGCCATATATGGCAAACGAATACGTCGATGGCAGAACCCTTCGCGATAAGCTTAATTTGGTGAGTGGTCATAACCTTTCGCCACAAGAAGCCTGCCAAGTCATGCTTCAACTCACCGAAGGTGTCTCTTACATCCATGAACATGGACTCCTTCACCGCGATTTAAAACCAGACAACCTTTTCTATCTTCCTGATGGAAGCGTCAAGATCACCGACTTCGGAATCTCTAGCAAAATAGGGCAGAAAGCGACAGGGGACGCCATAACTGGCACCGTCTATTACTGCGCCCCTGAGATTCTTATGGGTGAGCCTGCCAATATCGCGAGCGACATCTATTCGATGGGCATCATCTTCTTTGAGATTTTGACAGGCACCATCCCATTTGACGGGGCCACCCCGGAAGACGTCGCCATAGCCCAGATCAAAAAGCACTTCCCAGAGCCAAGCAAGTACCTTGCCTCTATCCCGAAGTCGCTAGATAAAATCATCGTCAAAGCCTGCAGGAAAAGGCCAGAGGAAAGATACGCTAACGCATTCCTCATGCGCGAAGACATTCTCAAAGCCTATGCAGACAAAGACAATTTCAAGGAGAAGAAGGGCCTTTTATCAAGACTCTTCGGTTTTAAGTAATATGGCGCTCAAAGTCAAAACACCATGCCTTTCACCATCCCTCCTCGCTTGTCAGAAGTGCGGAACGGAAAAAGGAATCGCGGGAGCCGAATCGATCGGCGCTCCCTTCATCCACATCGACGTGATGGATGGCAAGTTCGTCAAGAACGTTTCTTTCGGTGTTGACTTTGTTAAAGAAGTACATGATAAGCACAAAATGCTTAACGATACCCACATCATGGTCGAGAGGCCTTGGGAGCTTGTGGAAGAATTCGCCAAAGCGGGTTCTGACATCATCACTTTCCATCTTGAAGCCTGCGACAACCATGAGAGAGTGGAAGAGACGATCAAGAAGATCCATGATGGTGGTGCTTTTGCGGGTCTATGCATCAGGCCAGGCACTCCAATCGACTCCATTGCCCCATATATCAATAGCATCGATTTAGTTCTTTTGATGTGCGTTGAGCCAGGCTGGGGAGGACAGAAATTCATCCCTGAGACCTATGAGAGAATTAAGAAAACCAAAAAATTGATCAAAGAGAATAACCCTTCCGTTCTTTTGGAAGTCGATGGCGGAATCAATGATGTGACCGGTCCTAAATCCATTGAGGCTGGAGCGGACATCCTTGTCACCGGAACCTATCTTTTCGGAGACGAGACGCCAGAGATCAGAGCCTCTAAAATCCTTAATAGATAATGCCTATCGAGTTAGCCCAATTATCGATTGCCATACCTTTAATTGCTTTCCTTTTATATATCATTTTCACTGAAGAATTATTCCTTAGGGCCCACAAGAAATGGATCAATTTCCTTTGTGATTTCCCTTACGAGGCTTATGAAAAGAGAAAGGACCCTTTAGGACTTACTTTCTTAGTGGTTTTCTTCCTTTCGGAGCTTCTTCCTAACGTCACGATGTTCGTGGCTTTCCATGACGCTTCGCCAAGCCTCATCGGCCTAATGATTCTTTCAAGCGTTTTGACCATTGTTTTAGGCTATTTGATTCTGAGGATTCACACGTTGACGGCTTCGCTAGAGAAAGCGCACTTAGGGCGTTTCTATGCGCTAGGGTTAGGACTCATTCTCCTTTCAAGCGTCAATGGCATAGTCTTGATCAACCTTTCCAAAGGCACCGATGTTGAGAATCTTATCTTGGGGCTCTCAATAGGCTTATTCGTCGTCGCTTTGGGCACTTTCTTCATTCTCATTAACCCTCGCCTCAAAGATTGGGCCAGGTTAGTGAAAGTGGTGGATGAGGATGGCTTATCTTCCTTGAAGAGACCTGTCCCATTCGTCCTTGCTTTAAGCGAGTGGGTCGTCATCTTTCTTTCGGTGATTTCTTGGCTATTGCTGTCCTTAGGTAACTACTTCCTAATCAAATAAAGACAACGAAAAAAGGCCCGATTTGCAGGGCCTTTTAATTAATCAATAATCGGTAAAAACTATTCAGCCTTTTCGTCTTTGGCCTTGATCGACTTGTTGAGAGTGCGATAAGCGCGAGCGGACATTTTGACTTCGACCATCTTGCCATTGATGTTGACTTTGTAGGTCTGGATATTGACATTCCAACGACGACGGGTCGCTCTGACGGAATGGGATCTGTTGTTGCCGCTCATTGGGCCTTTACCGGTAATTGGGCATTTTCTTGACATAGTTTTCACCTCTGCTGCG
>JAILRR010000097.1 GCA_024698065.1 Bacilli bacterium | reverse complement strand
CTCAAATCCGGAAGGCGTCAGCGAAGCAGCCTGGGTATCCAGGGACGATCCGCTCTCCCCTCCTCCGAATGAGCAGGAAGCAAGGAAGGCCACAACGAAGGCTATGTTGTTCAAAAGTCTTATCTTTCTCATGGGTTTAATATGAACGGCGGGTCGATCTGCCGGACGTCGCCGCACCCTTTGCACACGAGCCTCGTGAGCCCTTGCTGGACATAGAGATGCGGGGCCGTCCCGACTATCTGGCCGCAATGGCACTTATAGGCATGCCTGAGCCCGTCGTACCAGACGGTCTCGTCCTTGGTGTGCCCCTCATATCTAACATCGCCGCACGCGCATTTCAATATGTGATTCTGCGAGTCGAAAGGCTCAATGGCATCGTGGCAATGCTCCTCGTATGTCACATCCCCGCAGATGCACTGGAGGGCATGGTACTCGGGGTCACCGTAGCTCACCTTCGCGCGGCGGTCGTCATCGGCATGCTTATGCGAATGCAGATCGCATGCCAATGCGTCATGGCCATTGGCGTCGAAGCGGACGTTGCCATGGTCGAATTTCAAGCACGGATCTACCTCAAGGTAAATAATATCCGTGAAATCATCAAACGATTTCTCGAAGACTAGCATGCTGTATTCCTTTTCGCCCTTCCAGCCAATATGCCCGATTATTCGATTATTGTCTTCATCATAATCGTAAGCTATCGCTGCGTGGCCATTGCCGTTGACATTGACTTGGTCTTTGCTGTATTCGGTCGGGTCTTTCGCTAGGTTACCCCTATATATAATTGGCTGCCCTTCCGTGAGTTTTTCTATCGCCTTCGCTCTAAGTAAATGCTTTTGAAATCTTTCTCGGCCCTTCGGAAGCGACGGGTCTCCAAAAGGATCTTTGAAATCTGTATAGTGAACTCTTGTTGCCTTTATTTGGCCCGCTAGACCCAATTCATCGAAATAGAGATTTAACAGGTCTCGTACCATGCCCATATTCGTCTTGGTGGTAGGCTGATAGATACCGAAATCCCATAAGACCGTTCCGGATTTATTGTTGCCAAGAGCCAAATCATATAGATATGAGATTAGGTTGAATTTAAGAATCTCAGGTTTTAGCATCTCGTTGAGATACGGCCCATAGACTTTATCAACGAGATAGGCGTTATACTTAAGTATCTCGCTCTTGTCGGAGTTCTCATCAGGTTTCTTCACGTTTTCGTCCAAATAGATCGGGGCGGCATAGTCCTCAATGCCTGGGGATGAGTATTTGTCATCCTTGACGTCATTGATGTAGGATGGCCTGCTGTTGAACTGGTCAGGGATTATCTTCCCATTCCAATACGTGTCGTAGTAGCAAAGGAGCATCGCCGCGGCGGTGTACCCGCAGTTGCCGCAGTTGTTCGTCGGGAAATGCTCGACAAGGTTCCTGAAGTAGTCCCTCACGAAATTCGGCTGCTCATAATAGTCAACCTCTTCGGCGGCATAGCCAGTGAAGTAGGATGACGGACCTGCCGCAGCACAGGCTTCTTCTTTTTGAATGAATGAAGCCTCCGTTCGAGCATCGTTCTCACTTTCGGCGGCGATGCGCCCCGCCCCCATCACCATGATGGGCAGCATGAAAGCGGTCCAGGCCGCCATGCGTCTCGTCTTCTTTTTGTTTTTCATTGTTTCTCTTGATCCCTTCTTTTGAAAACAACTGAGGAAACGATAAAAAATTGCGAGCAAGTCAATATCCTTAACAGTTTTGGTATTATGTAGCGCTAATCGAACCAATATATAAAAATGGCACCTGTAAGGAGGATGCCATTTCGATATACGTTTCTGAAAGGGCGCTAGATGATCACCTTTTCAGAGGGAGCAACAAACGAGGAGAAGGTAGCCTCGCCTGATTTAAAGTAAAGTACTTGGGTGTTGCCATCGTCTTCGTTATACATTGCGCGAAGATCTGGCATCTTGTCGAGCATCGCTTTTTTGACTTCTCTTCTGTCATCCTCTTCGAGGACTCCAGCTAGACGCATCCACTGCCCATCTTTGAAGGCGCAGATCTCGACTTTCGGATTGGCTTTGATTTGCTTAGAGACCGGTTTGATTTTGCCAGTCTGGATATAAAGCTTTCCTTCATAGAGAAGTGCTGTGCCAAAGGCTCTCACACGAGGTTGATCGCCTTCGACGGTAGCAAGGTAGTAAGTTCCCGCTGCTTCGAGGAACTCGTAGACTCTTTCGGTGTTAGTCATAATTAGCCAATCTGCTCGATGAGATAGTTCTCGTAGCCAATCTCTTTGATGAGGTTGAGATGGGCTCTCACCCAGTTATAGTGATCTTGCTCATCGACGATGAATTTCTGGATCATATTGGCAGTCACATAATCATCGGCGAAGAGGGCTAAGGCCTGAGACATCGCTGGGAGAGCGGCAGCGCTTTCATTGCAATCGTATTCAAGCATCTCTTTGACGTCTTTGATGACTGGGTAATCGGAGATAGCAACCTCTGGGGTTTCGCCAAGCTCAATGAGGCGCTTATTGACCTCTTTGGCTTCGTTCCACTCCTCTTCGGCTTCGGCAGCGATCTTCTCGGCTAAGCCTTTGAAGCCTCTGTCGGCTAACATTTCGGCATGGATGCTATGTTGCTGGCTATTGCCAAACCAACCTTTAGCAAGTTCTTTCAAGAATTCGACTTTAGTCATTCTTTTTTTCCTCCTAAATTGGAATATATGTGTCGGCTGTTAATTTATTTTCTCTTATATCTCTTATCCAAGTAAAGAGACAACGCACTTCTCGACTTCTTTCATGTCGATGGTCGGTTCGAATCTTGCGACGACTTCGCCATTACGGTCGACGATGAATTTGGTGAAGTTCCATTTGATGTCGGAGTTCTCTTTGTATTTGCGGTCCTTCATCTTGGCGACGGCTTTCATCATGAGAGCCTTTGGGCCTTTACCAAAGGATTCGAAGCCCTTCTTGCTCTTAAGGTATTTGAAGAGAGGGATCTCATTCTCACCGTTGACGTCACTCTTCTTCATCTGAGGGAAGGTGGTGTTATATTTGAGGGTGCAGAATTCATGGATTTCCTCATCGCTGCCTGGAGCCTGTCCGGCGAATTGGTTGCAAGGGACATCGATGACTTCAAAACCTTTTTCGTGGTATTTCTTGTACATCTCTTCGATTGGGGCGTACTGTGGGGTGAATCCGCAGCCAGTCGCGGTGTTGACGACAAGGATGACTTTGCCTTCGAATTCCTTAAGCGAGAGTTCGCTTCCGTCAGCGCGCGTAACATTCAAATCATAGATAGAGCTCATTGTTTTTCTCCTTTGTCTACCAATTGCCTTTAAGCATCTTCTCAAGTAGGACCCTGAATGTCACAAATTCTTCATCTGTGAGCCAATGGTCTTGATAGATGCAAGAAGGGACACTCACGGCCTTTTCTCTTAGAGCAAGGCCCTTTTCGGTCAGAATGATAACGATGTTTCTTTTATCCTCTTTGTCTTTTTCGATATCGACATAGCCCTTCTCCTTGAGCTTCTTTAAGAGATCGGTCAAGGTGTTGGCTTTGAGATAGAGGGCTTCCACCAAATCCTTCTCGTTGACCTTCCTTTTCTCCCAGAGAACCATCATCGTGATGTACTGGGTGTAAGTCAGATCAAGTTCCTTAAGGAGAGGTTGATACCTTCTTAGGATTTTGTTCGCCACCGCATACGTTGGGAAACAGATTTGATTCCTGAGGTAGAGTGACTCGAATTTGGCGTTTTCATTCTTTTCCATGCCTACATTATATCGTATCCGACATATTTAACAAGAAAAAAATGATCCGGAAGAAAAAAGACCCTGTGAAACAGGGTCTTAATTTTTAGGTTATCGCTTAATTGAAGGCGATTGTGTGGAGTTCGCACTTGCCTTTGCCGACATATTCGACGAATAAGGCATGCTTGCCCTTCTCGACTTTGATCTCGGTCTTGAAGGTGGCGAGTTCCTTGGATGGCTTAACTTCAACCTTGCCGACTTCTTTGTCATCGATGATGACTTTGAAGTAACCTTCGGCTTTGCCTTTTAAGGTAAGGGAGAAATCAACTTTCTCATTCTTGAAGTCGAAGTATTTGAAACCAGCTCTGACGCCATTAAAGACGTTAGCGATATATGGGACTGGCTTCTCATCTTTGCTCTGGGTGAAATATGGGTGGCCATGGCACTTGAATGGGCTCATGAACTTGCCGCCTTTTGGAGAAGTGAGGTTGCAAGCGATGTAGGCTGGGTAAGCGCCTTCGGCTTTGAGAGGTCCACCATTTAAGCCACAGGAAGTGACTTCGACTTGTTTGATGGAGCCATCGGCAGCGATTTCGATTGGCTCAGCGCAAGCCTGACGGGAGAAGCAATCTCTATTGGTGTGACGGTGATAGAAGATATAGTGCTTGTCGCCAATGGTAAGGATGGAACCATGGGTGTTGCCGGTGAAGTTGCTCGCGGTCTTTGGATCTTTGTGGTTGCCAAGGCCGATATCACCGATTGAGATGATGGTGCCACCGAAGTGGAAGTCGCCATCTGGTTTATCGGAGATAGCGTAGCAAAGCTCGTGTCCGAGGAAGGAAGAATAGATGAAATAGTATTTGTCACCGATCTTTCTCATGGAGGAAGCTTCGAAGAATTCGTGGCCTTCCCATTCGGTGCCTTTGCTGTTTCTCTTAACTTTGCAGATGATCTTTGGCTCGCCGATGATGGTCATCATGTCTTTGTCGAGCTTGCAGCAAGTCGCGCCTTCTTTGGACTGCTTGCCCATTGTTAATGGGTAATGGACTGGTCCGAAGCCGGTGTAGAGATAAACGTCATTTCCTTCGACGTAGACGCCTGGGTCGAAAGCGAAGCCATCGCCTTTCTTTCTGCCAAGGTGGGTGCCATCGGCATGGTGGACATAACCGATAGGTTTGAACTGTCCGCATGGGGTATCGCAGACAGCGACGCCGATCTCGTTATGGTAAGCGGCGAAGTAGTAAAGATAATATTTTCCATCTGGGCCCTGGATGGCATCTGGGGCGTAAAGAGGACTTCTGCCGTTCTTGCCATTATGTGGGTCGTCTTTTCTCTTGAAGATGACGCCTTCGTAACGCCAATCACTTAAATCATCGATTGGGGCGCTGTAAGTGATGTGGTCCAAGACACAGAAATCGTGGCCGTTGAAACGGTCATGGGAGCCATAGATGTAGACTCTGTCGCCAAAGATATGAGGTTCAGCGTCAGGGATATATTCATCTAAAGGCAAATAAGGATTGAATACTTGCTTTTTCATTTGTTCTCCTCCAGTATTTCCTCCCGGTAATCCCTTGGGGTCTTACCGATTATTTTTAAGAAGTTGCGGTTGAAAGTGCGCAAAGAGTCATAACCGACCTCCTCTGCCACTTCCTGAATTTGGACATCGTCTCTTTTTAAGAGCTCGATGGCCTTTTGGACCCTGAACCTGTTGAGATAGCTTCTGAAGTTTTCTTTGAGGCCGTCATTGACGACGTTAGAGAGATAGTGATAGTCGTAACCGACTTTCTTCGAGAAGTCATCAAGGGAGATGTTGCTCTTATAATTCTCTTCGACGTAGGAGAGAACCTGCCCAACAAGGGTGGTGAATTTCTTTTCACGCGGCACCTTTGGGAGTTTGTTGTAGATGCTTGCGATGAAATAAAAAGCACTGCGGACTAAATAAGGGTCGCCGGAGTGCTTTATGTCCTCGATTAGATTCAGGTATTGGTCGAATTTGAAGACAGGGTTTGCTGCACACTCCTTGACCGTCGATGGGTAAAACGCATCGACGTGGTCAGGAGAGAATATGCAAAGATAGCTTTTGGAAGACCCAACGGTCTCATAAAGGTGGATTTGGTTTGGGAGAATGAGGGCAGCCTCACCTGAGTGAAGCGTGAACTCATGTTTGTCCACTGAGAGTTTTAAGAGGCCTTCGTAGCAATAAAGGAACTCAAAGCTGTCATGAAAATGGGCGGAAAACGTTAGATTCGTATCGTCTTGATGATAAAGGTAGTTAACTCTATTCGAACGACCTTCCTCAAACGAGACCGTCTTCTCTGACATCGATAAGTCTCCTTTTTAGTCTTCTATCTGTTTGATAAGAGGATAGATGCTCTTATATTTGGCGTGTTTGGCGCGGTAGTAAGCGAACTTCGCTTCGTTTGGGAAGTAGACTTTCGCTTTCTTGATGATCTTGGCAGCCGCAGCGGCGCAAGACTCATATTTTCCATCTCCAACCATGCCAAGGATGGCGCCACCGAAGGATGGTCCTTCGTTGCCGTCGAGTTTGGAAAGCTGGATCTCGAAGATGTCAGCGAAGATCTGGCACCACTCCTCACTGCGGAAGCCTCCGCCAGAGATGGTGGCCATCTGTGGGCAAGCGCCGTCTTCTTTGGCGGCGTCAAGGCAATCCTTGAGGGAGAAGGCGACACCTTCCATGACGGCTCTAGACATATCGGCCTTGGTGGTCGTGGAGTCTAAGCCAAGGAAAGCGGCTCTCACTTTGACATCGTTATATGGGGAACGTTCGCCAGCGAGGTATGGCATGAAGAAGACATTGCTCTCCTTCGCGCCTTTGACATCGATCTCGTCTTTGGCGAAGTCTTCGGTCTCTCTGATCTGCTCTAACCACCACTTACGAGCACTGGCAGCGCTAAGAGTGCAGCCAAGAAGATGGTATGCACCGGCAGCGTCGCAGAAGCTATGAAGGGCGTTTTTGACGTCTGGGCAGAAATGGGATGATGAGATGAAGATGGTTCCGGAGGTGCCAAGGGAGATATTGCATCTTCCTTCGCCGATGGTTCCGGTACCAATCGCGGAGCCAGCGTTGTCTCCAGCGCCAGCAACGAGTTTGCATCCAGGCTCAATTCCGAACTCTTTGGCGAATTCTTCTTTGAGGGTGCCGATGACGTCGCTAGACTCATGGAGCTCTGGCATCATCTCTTCGGTAATGCCACAGATTTCGAGCATTTCTTTGGAGTATTTGCGGTTCCTGACATCTAAGAGCAAGAAGCCGCTGGCATCACTGTAATCAGTGACGAATTTGCCGCTCAACATGTAGTTGAGGTAATCCTTTGGAAGCATGATCTTCTTCGTAGCAGCGAAGACGCTTGGCTCATGCTTTTTGACCCAGAGGATTTTTGGGGCAGTGAAACCGGCGAAGGCGATGTTGCCGGTTAATTCGGTTAACTTCGCCTTGCCGATGTTGTTGTTGAGATAATCGGTTTCTTCCTGGCTTCTTCCATCGTTCCAGAGGATAGCTGGACGAAGGACTTTGTCATCCTTATCGAGCATGACAAGGCCATGCATCTGGCCGGCGATGCCGATTGCTTTGACATCGCTATGGCCGGTGACGCGCACTAATTCTTTAACAGCTTGTTTGCAAGCGTTGAACCAGAGGGAAGGTTCTTGCTCAGACCAGAATTCGTGTGGGTGTGAGCAATCATAAGGGACGCTGGCTTTGGCAAGGATTTTTCCGTCTTCGCGGACAAATAAAGCCTTAAGGGCGCTTGTCCCTAGGTCAATGCCAATGTAGTGGTCCATTATTTCTTACCGAACATGACCTGGTTGAGGATTTCCTGGAGTTCTTCCTCGTCGCCACTGCCTGGATCAGCGCAGACCTTGGCTTCAAGAGCGTGGGCAGCGAGATCTTCAAGGGTGGCAGAGTGGTCGCGGATCTTGGCGCCGATGCCAGACTTGAAGGTGGCGTATCTATCTTCGACGAACTTCTCGATGCGGCCATCTTTGATGAGGGCTTCGGCATTGAGAAGGCCTAAAGCGAAGGTATCCATGCCAAGGACGAAAGCCTTGAACATATCTTCATAGGTGTTGGAAGCGCGACGGTTCTTGGCGTCGAAGTTGAAGCCACCGGTGAGACCGCCGGCTTTGATGACTTCGAGCATAGCGAAGGTGGCGCTGTAAACGTTGGCTGGGAATCTGTCGACATCCCATCCGAGAAGGGTATCACCCTCGTTGGCGTCGATGGAACCGAGCATGCCGTTGATGGCGGACATACGGAGTTCGTGTTCGAAGGTGTGGCCAGCTAAGGTGGCGTGGTTGGCTTCGATGTTCATCTTGAAGTCTTTGTCGAGACCGTACTTGCGGAGGAATCCGATGGCGGTAGCGGCATCGAAGTCATACTGATGTTTCGTTGGCTCTTTTGGTTTTGGTTCGATGTAGAAGTCGCCTTTGAATCCGATCTTGCGGCCATAGTCACGGGCGCATCTCATAAGGTTGGCGATGTTCTCTTCTTCGAACTTGATGTCGGTGTTGAGAAGGGTTTCGTAGCCTTCACGTCCACCCCAGAAGACATAGCCTTTGCCACCGAGTTTGACGCAGAGCTCGAGAGCTTTCTTGATCTGGGCGGCGGCGAAGCAATAGACTTCGGCGGAGTTGCTGGAACCAGCACCGTTCATGAAACGGCGGTGTCCGAAGGCGTTGGCGGTTGACCAAAGAAGTTTGATACCGGTTTCCTTCTGCTTCTTGAGAAGGTAGTCGCCGATTTCGTCGAGTCTCTGGTACATAACGGTGATGTCGTCGCACTCTGGAACGAGGTCGACATCGTGGAAGCAGTAATATTCGATGCCCATCTTCTTCATGAATTCGAAGCCGGCATCAACTTTGGCTTTGGCATAGCCCATTGGGTCTTTTTCTTTATCGACGCCCCAGGACTTGTCCATGGTGTTGCCACCGAACATGTCGGTGCCAGCAGCACCGAGGTTGTGCCACCAGGACATAGCGAATGGCATCCAATCTTTCATTGGTTTGCCAAGAACGATGCGGTTGGCATCGTAATATTTGAACGCAAATGGTTCAGTTGAGGATGGGCCCTTGTATTGGACCTGTTTGACGAATGGGAAGTATTCCATTTCTTGTTAACTCCTTGTGTTTGTGTCCATTCTAAAGGTGAAAGCGCTTTCAGCCAATGGCATTTGTTTTCCCCTCATGGACAAAACTTATGTTTATGGATTTTATTTTAGTCGCGGCTAATCCTTTTAGCAATAAAGATGATATGCGCGTTATGCGATTTGGTCCAAATTTGGGATTTGGTGACGAAAAATCGGTAAATCGGTAGAGGGATGCTTTAATATTCTCCGGTGTAAAAGCCACCACCCAAAAACAAGGTAAAAATGTTCTTTTCAAATGCGTATTCGAGCCGATGTCCCCTACTTTAAATCAAATTTTGTAAATATGTTTTCCGTCATATTTTCACCCAGTTTGAAAGTAACGAATTTGATAAGGAAAATCCGCCACTTTCAAAACGACTTGCTACAATCTGAATAAATACTAACGCTGTGTACAAAAGGCTCTGTTTTGAGCTGTTGATTTTGCCTCTTTTTTGGGTGTGCACTTATTTAAGTTTTTTCTTAAATGTATTTTGAGTAGTAACCGCTTTCACTCAGAAATGGTTTTCCCCTCCATTATATGGAAGGTATAATGATTCGTAATAAAAAGAGCCCAAAAATTTTTGTTACAGAAGGAGGTGGCTTAAATGCAATTTGACGACAAAATCGTAGGCTTCGGCCTTACATTCGATGATGTTCTCCTCATCCCTAGGTATAGCGAAATCACACCTGACATGGTGTCGCTAAAAACCCGCCTCACTAGAAATCTCACCCTCAACGTTCCTTTGATGAGTGCCGCCATGGACACCGTCACCGAACACGAAATGGCGATCGCCCTTGCCGAAAACGGCGGAGTCGGCGTCATCCATAAGAATATGTCGATCGAAGCCCAAGCAGCCGAGATCAAGATGGTCAAGGACACACTCGTTTCTTTAGAAGAATATCCAAACGCCAACTTAGATAAGAATGGCAAACTCATCGTCGGTGCCTCTCTTGGCATCAAGGCTGAGAAACTCGAAAGAGCGAAAGCCCTCGCCGCAGCGGGAGCCGACTTCTTCATCCTCGATAGCGCACATGGCCATAGCAAAAACGTCGTTGAAGCCCTTAAGGACCTCAAGAAAGCTTTCCCAAACATCGATATCGTCGCTGGTAACGTCGCCACTTACGAAGGCGCCAAGACCTTAGCCGAGAATGGCGCAGACGCCATTAAGGTCGGTATGGGCCCTGGCTCCATCTGCACCACTCGTGTCATCTCCGGTATGGGCGTTCCACAGATCACCGCTATCATGGAATGCTCCAAAGCTTGCAAAGAACATAAAATCCCTCTCATCGCCGATGGCGGCATCCGCTACTCAGGCGATATCGTCAAAGCCATCGTCGCTGGCGCTGACTCAGTCATGCTCGGTGCCATCTTCGGTTCCACTGCCGAGGCTCCTGGCAACACCGTCATCATCAATGGCAAGAAATATAAGCAGTACCGTGGCATGGGCTCTTTAGCCGCCATGGCACAGGCCAATGGTTCTAGTGACCGTTACTTCCAAGACCCACATAAGAAACTCGTCGCCGAAGGCGTTGAGGCCCTTGTCCCTTGCAAAGGCTCAGCCTCTGACGTCATCTTCGAACTTCTTGGCGGTCTCCGCGCAGGTATGGGTTATGAAGGTGCCAAAGACCTCGAAACCCTTCAGAAGGAAGCCAAATTCCTCCGCATCACTTCATCATCTCTCAAGGAGAGCCATCCTCACGATGTCACCCTTGAAAAAGAGAGTTCTAACTACTGGAGGCCATAATTAAATGGAGAAAATCATCGTCGTCGACTTCGGTGGTCACGCTTCCCAAGTGATCGCCCGTCGCATCAGAGAAAGCCACGTTTACTCTGAGATCGCCGCCTATGACAAGGAGATCGAAGCCATTAAGAGCGAAGACGTCGAAGGCATCGTCCTTGGCGATTGCTTCGAAGAAGAAAGCGCTTCTCTTCCTTCTTGGGTCTATGAACTCAATAAACCGATCTTAGCCGTTACCTATGGCGCTAAGCTCGTGAAGAAAGAATTCGGGGACAAGCTCCCTTCCAACGTTTCAGTTGGCGAATTCTCCGAAGAAGGAGAGAACAAAGATCTTGAGAACTTCCTCTTTGGCATCGTCAAAGCCAAAAAGAACTGGGATGGCAAATCCTTCGCCGAAGGCATGATCGAACAGATCAGAAAGCAAGTCGGCGACAAGAAAGTCATCTGCGCTCTCTCTGGTGGTGTTGATTCCGCGGTTACCGCTGCCCTCATCGCTAAAGCGATCGGCAAGAATCTCCACTGCTATTTCATCAACCATGGCTTACTTAGAAAAGGTGAGCCAGAGCAAGTCTGCGCGACCTTCGATAACAACCCAGACCTCCCTCTCGATTTCCATTATCTCGATAGAGAACAGCTTTTCCTTGATAACCTCAAAGGTGTCACCGATCCTGAGCAAAAGAGAAAGATCATCGGCAAGACCTTCATCGATGTCTTCGCCGAAGCCTTAACTGGCAATGCCGAAGGCGCATATCTTGCTCAAGGCACCATCTACCCAGACCGCATTGAGTCTGGCATGGGCAAAGGCAAACTCATCAAGAGCCACCACAATGTCGGCGGTCTTCCAAAGGACCTCCCATTCATTGGCTTAGTTGAACCTCTCAAAGACTTATTCAAAGACGAAGTCCGTGAAGTCGGCAGATACCTTGGCTTACCAGAAGAGCAAGTCTCCCGTCAGCCATTCCCAGGCCCAGGCATCGGCGTTCGTTGCCTTGGTGAACTCCGTAAAGAGAAACTCGACATCCTCCGTGATGCTGATCTCATCTGGAGAGAAGAGATCGAGAAGAGCGGAATCAAACGCCCATCGCAGTACTTCGCCGTCCTTACCAACATCAAATCCGTTGGCATCGCCGATGGAGACAGAAGCTATGACTACGCGATTGCCTTAAGGGCTGTCGACACCATCGACTTCTGCACTGCTAAAGTGAGCGATATCCCAATGAGCCTCATCAGAAAGGTCTCTTACCGCATCACCCACGAAGTCAAAGGCGTCAACCGCGTCCTCTTCGATGCGACCGACAAACCAACTTCGACCATTGAGTTCGAATAAGAAAAAAGCAAAACAAAAAGCGGCTTCTTCGTAGGCCGCTTTTCTTTGTGCCAACTTTATTCCTTACGTAAGGCGACAGAAGGTGCCATTTTCGTTCTTTTGTGGATCGGAAGGAAAGTAGCAAGCGAGGCAATAACGATCGAGCAAATCAAGACCGTCAGCACATTTAGCGGACCATAATAGAGCAAATTCGCGCCAAAGGTCTCTCCAAAGGCAAAACGGTTGATGAAGAAGCATTCAATTAGGGAAAGCACAACCGACAAGATGACGGATGCCATAGTGATTACCATGCCTTCGGAAGCAAAGATCAAGAATACGTCTTTTTCTCTTCCGCCTAGGCACCTTATAATGCCGACTTCCTTCTTCTTGTAATCTACGGAAGAAGCAATAAAAGTAGCTAGCAACAGAACCGCGAAAAAGCCAAGGACTCCAGCCAATATGGCAAAAACCATACACATGGTCCACATGACGGTTATGAAATAGTCAACCCTATACATCAAGGCGTTTGTGAACCTATATTCAAAGCCTTCCCCTTTCATGCAGATTTCTTTTACTTGCCTAAAACTAAAATCCGTCTTGGTGATCACATAATTGTATTTACCACCATCGACGTCTTTATAATCAGTCGAATATGTTTTTGTGTTGACATAGCTAGGTGCGATAGTCAGACTCCTCAGGAAATCTTCATTCGCGAAATATAATTGAGCGCCCCCATCCTTCCTGCCGCTTGTTAGGTAATAGCCTTTTACGGTAAGCTTTCCCTTCACCCCAAGATGGTTGACGTAGAAAAGGTCATGTGGACACTCAATCGAGTATTCAAAAGGCCTGTCGGAATATGCCCTCTCATAATCCACAAGATTATTTTTGGCAAAAGGCATTTCTATAAACTCAAGGTTTTCCTCGTCAGAACAAAGCGAATCAAAAGCCGAAAGAAGGTCGTCCCAATCAGATTGTGACACGGCGTCTCCGTTTCCATTTAGAACCATAAGGCTCACTTTTTCATAAATGTCCTTGTAAGTATTGGATTTGTCGAGCGATAAGAAAAGTTCATAACAAAGAGCTTTTCTGGCGAAAAGCCGCAGACTTGGATGACTTTTAATGTATTCGTAACAGCCATCAAATACCTCTGAATCAAACTCCTCGGAAAGGCCACAGTTATCAACCTTAAGACCATACTGGGACATAAATTCAGAATCCAAAGAAAGGTCCTCGATACCAAAATGACCGCTTGCGTTGAGAGAGTTCATGCTCGCCAAAACATATTTGATGTACATTCGCTCGAACGACAATTTGGCAAAACTGTTGATTACCAATTTCACATTGTTTTCGAATCGATCACTCTTTATAGCCAACTCGAAGGAATCCAAATCAAAACTTTCGAATAGTGATAAAGCATGATTGAAGAAGGCGAGGTTTTCGGTACTTGCAAAATAACTATCAGCCTCAGGCAGCATTTTGTACTCAAAAAAAGCATCATGAACGCAGACAAAAACGCTTAGCAAGAAATCCTTAAGCTTACGGTAGGTTTTCTCTTCATAGTAGCTGCCATCCACATAAATCTCATTGGACGCTGGTTCTTCGAATGTGAGGGATTCACCATCGGGCGCGTAGAAACTATATTGTTCCATGTCCGTGTATTTTGGTAAGACGAATCCAAGTGAACTATCGGCGCTTGGTCTTATGCTGCTTTCGTTTTCTTCTAATTCAATACCGGCAAAATAGACGCCTTTATGCGAATAAAGCGACGAGAGACCTTCAGCAAAAACGTCATGGAACGTCTCGGCAAAAACAGAAGAAACGTAACCGAGGCAATGGAATGAACCCCTTAGATACTCAGTAAGCATTTCTATGTCCTTGCTATCGAGCGTATGATTCCCCTTTTCGTAGCGTTCAAGGTAATAATTGTTGACCTCACCGGTATCGACGATGCCAGTAATGGTGAAAAGAGATTTGTCGCTATTCAAAGTGTAATTTTTAAAATCGATGGATAATTCGGTTCCTATAACGTTTTTTATTTCGCCATCAAAGAGTTCGGGATTTGATTTAGCAAGTATCTCGCTATGGTATTTGGAAATAGCAATTTCATTTGACGCGGTTGGATATGTTCCAAACAGCATGGACATTCCATTTCTTGCAAGGTAAGTCTCTCCGCAATCGATAAAACCAGAAAAAGAAAGGAATGAATGCAGTTGATCAAACACGAGAGGGTCTTCTAGGTCACTGCCGTTTTTGTACTGAAAAGAATAGAGGTCTTTTCCGAAAACTCCCGCAAAATCCAAGCCAGTTTTGGAGGAGGCGTTTAACTTCGCTACATCTTGGTCACTGCTCATCACACCTGCGGTCTCAGTTGTTTTTTCACTTTTCACCGTTTGTCCACTTCGGTAATCGTATTCCGAATTCGTTACCTCAAAAATGGCATTTTTCTGAAACAAGTCGCTTTCGCAATGCATCGTCGTAGCTACGCCCGTCCTTGCTCTTGCATCATCGAAAAAGGTCAGCGTTGTGACAAGCCCAAAGAAAGACAAAGCAAAGGCGACAAGCATGGAGCAGGTAACCAGTTTAAGCGGTTTATGGATCGCGGCTGAAAGACCGATTTTTAATCCTTTGAGAAAAGGGATTCTCGATTTGCGAAGTGTAAGGTTGGCACGTTCTTCGTCCGCTTCTTTCTCTTCGCTATCGACAGTATCTTTGACAATTCTGCCGTCTTTGAGCTCGATAATTCTGTCAGCGTATTTTCTGGCCGCCTCCGTATCATGGCTTACGATGACCACAAGTTTCTCTTTGCTGAGTTTTCTAAGAATCGAAAGAACGCCGTTGCCACTTTCTTCATCCAATGCGCCAGTTGGTTCATCAGCCAAAATGACGGAAGGGTTTTTGACGAGGGCCCTAGCTATGGCGACTCTTTGTTTTTGGCCGCCAGACAATGTATCGATGCGCCTATCATCAAAACCAGGCATTTCCAAGGAATTGAGGACGCTCGCGATCTTTTCTTCGTCACTTTTCTCGCTTTGCAGTTCTAGAGCAAACCCAATGTTTTGTCGCACTGTAAATTCATCAATCAAGCCAAAATCTTGAAAAACGAAGCCGACACATGAGTTGCGATAGCTATCTAAATCCCTTTCCGAAAAGGAAGAGGCATTTTTACCATGAATAAGCAAATCGCCGCTAGTTGGCTTGTCTAGGCCGCCAAGGAGATGGAGCAAAGTGGATTTGCCACTGCCCGATTTCCCAACGACGAAAACCATTCCCGATTCAGGAAGAGACAAATAGCCGATGTTAAGGGCAACAATTGGTCGGTTGCCCCTTCCACCCGGATATTCTTTTATAAGATTTCGTAGTATGAACATAGGAACTTGGTTTTCACCTTAAAGAGAGATCGTCTTATGACCAAGTGTACCATGCCCATTGTCTTTGATACCATTGGCAACGGAAACATATCCTCTTTTAAGACCGTAATCATCGATATAGACAAGACACATGGCGATAGCATCCGCCGTGCCATTAGCATTAATCCATATTTCCGATGAGGTTCCGTATGAAGAAAGAGACATTTGTTCAACGTCGGCAAGATTCTTCCAGTCAAGCCCGTCGCCATAAAAACACATCTTGCTGTTGTACATCACATCGACAGCCACGTTAATGTTGTTTTTGATCGTTATTTTCCAATCCCTTACAAACCAGTTGATTCTCGATGACTTTATCTCAAAATCCAAACCAGGTTGTGGAGCCCTGTTAAGGTGTTTTCCTGGCACAGAGCTTGTTGTGTAATTCATATCAAAGAGTAGGAAATCAGTGTCGACGTTCCAAGCCACAGAAGAACAATAAAGATAGGTTATTTTCCTGACGCCGTTTGAGTAAACGCCAACAGGAAAACACATCCCCTTATTTTTGTCATATGTTATTTCTATGGTTTTTGATGATTTGCCACTCAAGGAGAGTGTTTTGCAATTGTTTGATGAAAACACGGTAACATCCTGTTCCGAACAGTTGGATTCCGGATATGCGATTTTCAAAGTGCTTTTGCCAGTATTTTGAATTAGTATTTTCCACTTGTCGCCCTCGCAGTTAAGCATTTCAAGTTTTATTGGATAATTATCGGTTTCGTTAAACAACCCATAGGCCTTATTGTATGCTGCCAAAAAATCAAGTTTCTTAATCGGTTCCAATATTCCATTGCCAGCATGGATAACTTTTTCGTAATTAACAGACTCCACTATGGCATCTTTTACCTGTCTTGCTGTGATGCCGGGAAACTTAGAATAAAGGTAAGCGGCGACACCGGAAACAAACGGAGCGGCCATCGAAGTGCCGTTTTTCGCCACATATTGGTTGTCTCTGAATGTGCTAAAGATATTCCCGCCAGGGGCATAAATGTTTACCGACGGCCCCCAATTAGAAAAACCACTTATCTCTCCAGTTTCGTCTATCGAACCGACAGAAATCAAATTAGGGCAGTACCTAAAACCATTATCCCCACGAGCCTCTCCATCATTACCAGCGCTCCAGACAACCGTTCCAGGGAACGATCTAAATGACAAAAGGATGTTTCTATTTACTGGGTTTCTTACTGTGAAATCGCCAAAAAGAGTGACATATTTATTGGAGTATCCAGAATACGAATAATTCAAGACAGAAATACGCTGAGACGTTTCCCATTTCGAAATCGCATAATTTACTGCTTTAAGTACCGTCGAATCGCTTGAACGATCGCTATAATAGCCTCCTGCAGGTATGGTATTGTCTTTAATCCATACCTTGCTGGCGACCTTTAAATCAACGACCGTTGCTTTTTGGCAAACACCAACAACACCAACGCCGCTTTCAACACCTCCTTCTATCTTGGTGTTATCGCCAATTGCTCCACAGATTCCGGCGACATGAGTGCCATGCCCAATGCCGTACCTATCCCCGCCAGCCGAAAAGTCACGGCTTAAAGAAGCGTCAATACACAAGTCCTCGTGTGGAGATACACCATCGTCTAGAATCCCAATGCGCGTTTTTTCGTACGAACCCGTTCCATATCTATGCCAAACAGCAGGAGCGTTTATCGCTCTTAATCCCCATTGTTCTGAATAATACTCGTCAACTGGATTATCGACAGAATTGCTCAAACGAATGTAATTCGGTTCGACTGCATCAACCGAGCTGTTTTTCTTAATATTGCATAAAGCATCATACAAATGTTCATCCGTTTTATCCTCATAGCGAATCAAATATGACACATGAATATCTCGGTTGACGCTCAAAGAACATCTAGAGTCTATCAATTCTTGAGAAAGACATTCGTATTCATCGCAGTTGAAGTCTTCAATTAATTCCTCCGATTTCTTAGTTCCACAAATGACGTCGCGACTGGTTTTGGCATCCACCGTGACAATGAGCTCACCGGGAACATGCTGTGCATCAAGCATAGATTTCTCTGGAGTCTCAGCTTTAAGGCAGGCCTCGTAATCGTTGTTGATTCGATTTGTCTTCTTTTCAATGTGTAAATTCGCGCTCGAAAGCAAGGAGAAGACAATCAATGTAACTAGAAAATTTTTCATTCGTTTTACCACCTTTTTTTACGATAATTTTTTATTGAAAAAAAATCAATGATGATTAAATGCGTTATCTATCCGGACCAATTGGATTTTGCATTAGGCAAAATCTTTCAATTATTGTGTTTCCAAGTGATTTCTTTTGAGACTTTGACGAAATCACGACAGTTGCATCAAGACGTTGCGATGTGTGTTAAGAAAACATCGCCTTGTTTCCTCAACCGCGTCCTCTTCGATGCGACTGACAAACCAACTTCGACCATCGAGTTCGAATAAAAAGCAAAAAAAAAAGAAAATGTCCTCGGAAACGGGGACATTTTTTATTTCTTTGGAAGGTAATAATATTTGCCGTCTTTGGCAATGAGAGTGACGTCTTCTTTATAGAGGTCACTTTCAACGACATCTTCTTTGGCCTCGATGCCACTTTGTCTTTCGATGTTCTTGATGGTGGTCGAAGAGACTTCTTTGTAATTGAGGTTCTTGTTGATGAGGCCAAGAGGCTTCATGAGCACGCCTTTGAGACCACTTCTTTTGACTTTGCTCTCTTCGAGATTGACTCCTAAGCGTTTCGTATTCTCTTCATGCCAGCCTTTGAGTTTGAGGAGGCTTTCTTCGGATTGCTTGGTGTATGGGATCGAAAGAGCGTTGCAGTTCTCTCTCGACAAGGCGCCTAGGTTCAAAACATATGTGAGGTCAGATATCTCTTTGATGACCTTAAGAAGAATCTGTTGGTAGTCGTACCAACTTTCTGCTTGAGATATAGCGGCTTCATATGATTTGAAGTCAGGTTCACGCTTGCTAGAGATTTCTTGAAGAGAAAGATTGGCCTGACCAAGAAGCTCAACGCATTCATGTTCCAAGGAACGAAGATGAGAGAGCTCTCTTGCTCTAAGCTCATGGTTCTCAAGAGTCTCTACCTGGAAGGTGCTGATCTTTTGGGTCTCCGCGACAAGAGCGTACACCTTGCTACGGAATTCGCTTTGCTGGAAAGAAGTGATTTTCTCAATCGTTGAGCCAAGGTCCTTGAGCTTTGCGTCAATGAGCGACATGAAATACTGACCAACGACCATCGAGGCGACACCCATTGCGGCATTAGCCGCGCTTAAAGCGGTGACACGGCTAAATTTGTCGGCAGCGCTTGATGAAAGAACCGCGGTACTAGTGACAACGGTCTCACTTTTGCTGACGGCAGGGATAACAGCCTGGAAGACGCTTCCTGAGCCGGTGACTTCCCCTATCGCGCTAGAGATATCTGCGCCTGCGACCGCTTTTAAAGCGCCAGGGACGCTGACATTGATCCTTTTGATGAGTTCTTTGTCTTTGACTTCGACGAGTCTCTTTTCATCTTCCTCGTCTAAAGCGGGGATCTCTTTGAAAGCGATGGCCATCTCTTCGTTAGGGTCCACTTCTTTCTTCGCTCTCTTTTTAATGATAAGGGAGATAACGAAAAGAAGGATACCTAGCGCTGCTAAGGAACCGACGATGATGGCTATAAGAACAAATGGATCCATTTCTGCTTAATAGTAATACAAAGCGCATCAAAGCCGAAAGGATACTCTTTCGGGATTAAAGCGATTTCAATGCGTCGACGAGTTCTTTGCACTCAGTCGTGGTGATGCCAGAGAGGGCGATTCTGACCTTATCTTCGTCGATTGGGACGACATAAATATGCTTGCCCGCTAAAGCGTCGAAAGTGGCGACGGCATTCTCAACCTTAAGGGTGAGGAAGAAGCCTGATTTGTATGGGTAATGTTTGATGCCCGCTTCATCAAGAAGGGAAGTAAGGTAATTTCCTCTTTCGACGAGGGCCATCTTGTTGACATTGATTTCCTTAGCGACTTCCTTGACCTTTTCTTCGTCGAGGAGAGTCTCGCCAACGGAATGAAGGACTGGGCCGACTGGGGAAGAGACGGTGCCTCTAACTTGGGCTCTGAAAGCATTGCCGATATCTTCTTTGCTTTCTTTGTCTGGGCAAAGGGCGATGAAGGCGCCGCATCTAAAGCCGTAGATGGCAAACGATTTGGAGCAAGAGAAGACGATGATTGGAAGGAAGTTAAGTTCCCCTTCAAGCATCTCAAAGAGAGGACATTCCCCGCTTGAGAAGTTGTAATAAGCGATATCGAAGGCGACGATGAGGGAACCTTCTTCGCCTTTCTTGTTAAGGTAGGCGAAAAGGTCTTCGTATTCTTTTTTGGACATGCTGTAACCGGTTGGGTTCTCACATGGGTCGTTGATGAGAAGAAGGGCTCTGCCTTTTCTCGTGATCTCACGATCGACTTCTTCTTTGATGCTGCTAAGGTTCCAGTTATCGGATTCATCAAAGAGCTTGTATGTTCTATATGAGCAATGCGCCTTGCTGGCGATGAGCTTGTAGTTTGACCACATGACATCTGGGAGCAAGACCTCGCTATCTTCATCGGTGAACAAATTGAAAGCGATCGAAAGGGCTCCGGTTCCGCCCAAAGTCGCACCAAAGAAGGTCTCATTCTTCTCTTTTATGGTCTTAAGTCTTTCCCCGAAAGCGTAACTCAAGATGCCTTTCTTATATTCCTCATATCCCGTGACTGAAGCATAGGCCATCTTCTCGGAGAATTTCTCTTTGATGGCGTTCTCAATCGTTGGGACCCTTCCAAACTTCTTCTTTTCGTCGTAATAGGCTCCGACGGAGGCGTTGATGGTTTTGAAACCTTTCTTAGTGTCTTTGTTAGCAAGACCGGAGATTGTCAAAATGTCATGTTTGTTGAGGGAGGATTTGGAACGGTTTGAGATAAATGCTTTTTTCATACTTCACAATTTAATATGCATCCATGACTTTTTCTATAGAAAAATGAAGGTAAGCCCTTTCAGAATTCATTCTATATAAAAGTTTGGGGACGAAGAGGGATTTTTAGCCCCTTCAAAGGGCAAATTCTCTCCTCTTAGCGGTTTTAGGCAACTCAATCGTCTTGTTTTTAAACAAGGAGAAAAGACCTTATGAAAAAACAAGCTGCATTACTACCCTTAATAGCCCTTCTCTTATCGGGGTGCGTTGGAACGCAAAAAGACATTCGAAAGACTTCTAGCAGTAGCCAAGGTGAGATCTTAACCACCAGGGGCACTGGAGGAAATAACCCAATAACATCTCTTCACTCTTCGTCTTCGGAAGAGGACTCTTCATCGTTCCTAGAAGAAAGCAGCCATTCCAAAATCACCATACCGCCTAATCCTTTCGTCCCCTCAACAGAAAAGAAGAGTTCAAAAGACTCTTCTAAGGAACCGTACTCAGAGCCTAAAATGGCTAAGCCAATCATCTACTTCTACCCTGAGGAAGAGATGGATATGACTGTCACTGTGGTCAGGGACGATCTTCTTACGACAACATATCCTGAATATGATGGAGGATGGAATATCCATATCGCTCAGGATGGCACTTTAACCGTCCCAGGAAGCCCAAGAGAATATTACGCTTTATATTACGAAGCCAATTCCGAATATATCTGTTCCTTCGATGAAGGCTTCTATGTCACGAGTGACATGGCCATGTCCTTCTTAGAAGAGAAGCTCGATTATATGGGATTCACAAACCGTGAGGCCGATGAGTTCATCATGTATTGGCTCCCTGTCCTTGAGAGCAATGAAGAGTCTCTTGTCTACTTTGAGCAGACCGAGGAATGCAATAACGAGTTCCCTATCACTTTCTCGACTGAGCCAGACACCCTCATCAGAACGATGATCCACATTAAGGCCGTTGATGGGCCAGTGAGCATCGCTCCAGAGCAATTGACCCATTATGACAGAAATGGTTTCACAATCACTGAGTGGGGCGGAACAAGATACTGACCCTTTTGAGCGATTTCCGCTCAGCCAATCGTCTTATTTTCTGGAGGAGCGGAAACATATGAAACGACACATTCTTTTATTCCCTTTGTTTGCCTTTTTGCTTACGGGCTGCAAAGCTCAGCCAGAAACTGAGGACGGTTCCGCTCAATGCACATGCATCGAAGAGGAGGAACACCATCCGAATGGGAACCATTCAAGTTCCCGTCAGGTAGTGAAGAAACCGGTCATCTACTTCTACCCTGAGGAAGAGATGGACTTGACTGTCGCCTACTTCAACGAAGAAAGGCTGATGACCACCTACCCTAAGTATGAGGATGGCTGGAACATTCACCTCAAAGAAGATGGGACTTTCACAACCAGAACGAGTGGCAGAGAATATTACGCGCTCTTCTTCGATGAGGCTCCTAACTATGTGTGCGATTTCACTGAAGGTTTCTACGTCACCAAAGAGAACGCGATATCTTTCCTAGAAGAAAAGATGGATTTCATCGGATACACAGATAGAGAGAGCGATGAATTCATCATGTATTGGCTCCCTATCCTTGAAAACAATGAGAAGTCCCTTGTCTACTTTGAGCAGACCGAGGAAAGAAACGAGGAATGCCCATTAGGATTCTCCGTTGCTCCGGACACTCTCATAAGGACAATCATCCATATCAAGAAAGTAGATGAAGAAACTGATATTCAAGAACAGAGCCTAATTCACTACAATAGAAGCGGATTCACCGTCACCGAGTGGGGCGGAACAGAATATTAAAAAAGGAAAAAACAACCATGAAGAAACAGTTTCTATTGTTGGCTTTATTTGGGATCGTACTAGGAGGTTGCACAAACTGCAAAGACAAATCTTCAGGACCAATGAGTAGAAAGCCAATCATCTACTTCTACCCTGATGAAGAGATGGATCTTGAGGTCACATACCTCCAAGATGAGAGGCTCGTAACCACCTACCCTAAGTATGAGGACGGTTGGAACATCCATCTCAAGGAAGATGGAACATTCACTCTCCCTGGAAACGATAGAGAGTATTACGCCTTGTATTTCGATGAGATCTCTAACTACAGCTGTGACTTTGATGAAGGATTCTATGTCACCAAAGAGAACGCGATATCCTTCTTAGAGGAGAAGATGGATTTCATCGGCTATACGAACAAGGAAGTCGATGAGTTCATCATGTACTGGCTCCCGATCCTTGAGAACAATGAGAAGTCCCTTGTCTACTTCGAGCAGACCGAAGAGAGAAATGAGGAGTGTCCTCTATCATTCTCAATTGAGCCTACTTCAATGATCCGAACCCTTATTCACATCAAGAAAGTGAGTGAAGAGACTCCAATTAAGGAACAAACCTTGACCCATTACGAAAGAACCGGATTCACCGTCACTGAGTGGGGCGGAGTCGAATACTAACAACGGCAAAGAAGGAGAGGCGAGCTCAAACTCGCCTCTTTTACAAAAAAACAACAAATCAATGAACGTTATTCAAGAAAGAAGGAACAAAAAAATGAAAAAGGCACTATTGATTGCAACGTCGGCAATCCTTTCAGCATGCGCCCCCGCCCCTAGTGTTGCGGAAGAGTCCGGCCTTTTAAAAAGCGAATCTTCCTCTTCTTTCGAAAGCGTTGCCGCAACCTCATACGAAGGCGAGTCCACGATGTATGTCTATGAAGTTTTTATGAATAGACAAACGAATATTCCCGAAGGCGCGAGGTTCGACACCACGTTCACCGTCAAAAATGGAGAACCAATCATAAGAAGAGGGGAAACCGCGACTTACGATAGATTGCTCAACCCCGATTTATCAAGAGTGTTGGGAGGCACCGGGGCATATTATATCAACTCCTTCTTCTATGATTTTGAATGCACTCAATTCGTTGATTTCGACGATATTGCCGTCAAAGATCTAAGCCTTTTTTATTACGTCTCATGAAGGTCTTTGCCTCACGAACACAATAGGGCGATTATTCATGGTTCTCAAACTTGTTTGTACAGTCTGTACATTCAAGTTGAATGACACCCATCAAT
Source organism: Bacilli bacterium (assembly GCA_024698065.1). Lineage (GTDB taxonomy): Bacteria > Bacillota_I > Bacilli_A > RFN20 > CAG-826 > UBA4951. The sequence goes on along the minus strand of JAILRR010000097.1, from coordinate 13,631 downwards.
ATAGAACAAGAGGCAAGAAAAAAATCCCCTGATTCATCAGGGGATTCCTTTTTTGTGTTTGATTAGAGAAGTCCTTTTTTGGACATGGCGTCATAGATGATCTTGAAGCCAGCGATGTTCGCGCCGACAACGTAGTTGTCTTCCTGCCCTACTTCTTTTGCGGCCTCATCAACGTTATGGAAGATGTTGACCATGATCTCTTTGAGCTTCATATCGACCTTCTCGAATGGCCAGGATTCGTTATTGGCGTTCTGAACCATCTCAAGGTAGGAGCAAGAGACACCGCCGGCATTAGAAGCTTTGCCTGGGGTGAATAAGACTTTGTTGGCAAGAAGGTATTCGGTTGCTTCTCTAGTTGTTGGCATGTTCGCACCTTCGCAGACAGCGAAGCAGCCATTCTTGACGAGGAGTTTAGCACCTTCAAGATCAAGTTCATTCTGAGTGGCGCATGGCATATAGATGTCACACTTGATGGAATAGACGCCTTTGCCTTCGTGATATTCAGCGCTTGGTCTAGCCGCAGCGTATGAAGAAAGTCTTTCTCTTTTCACTTCTTTGATCTCTTTCAAGAGAGCGACATCGATGCCATCTTTGTCATAGATCCAACCAGAGGAATCGCAGCAGCCCACTACTTTCGCACCAAGCTGCTCACACTTCTCAATCGCGTAGATGGCGACGTTTCCTGAACCAGAAACGACGACAGTCTTTCCTTCAAAGGAATCATGCCTCTTCTTAAGCATCTCTTCGGCGAAGTAGACAAGACCATAACCGGTCGCTTCGGTTCTGCATAAGGAACCACCCATCGAAAGAGGTTTGCCAGTAAGGACACCGCCTAAGGTACCGGTCTGTTTCTTATATTCCTCGGCCATGAAGCCGATCTCTCTTCCGCCGACACCGATATCGCCGGCTGGGACATCGACACCAACGCCGATATGTGGATAGAGCTTATCCATGAAGGCGATGCAGAAACGTTTGACCTCAGCTTCGCTCTTGCCTTTAGGATCAAAGTCAGATCCTCCTTTGCCACCGCCCATTGGGCAACCGGTTAAGGCATTCTTGAAGCATTGCTCAAAGGCTAAGAACTTAAGGATGGAGAGATTGACGGAAGGATGAAGGCGGAGGCCACCTTTATAGACACCGACGGCGTTGTTGAACTGGACGCGATATCCTTTGTTGGTTTGCTCCACTCCATTGTCATCCATCCATTTGACATCGAACTTGACGATGTTATTAGGGACGACGAGTTTCTCGAGAAGCTTTTGGCTACGGTACTTCTCTTCGTTCATGGAGATGATTGGCTCTAAGCTCTCAAGGACTTCCTTGACGGCTTGGAGGAACTCAGGTTGATCTGGGTTTTCGGCTTTGACTTTTTCGATGATCTCTTCAATGTACTTCATGGTGTATATTCCTTTCTTAAAAAGAGAAAAGGGGGCGGTAGTTAGAAAAGCCGCCCCCAATAAAAACAAGGGGGCTACTTAACTAAGGAGTAGGCTTCTTCGTCGACGTAGACGGTGACGTCTTGGTGTTTCTGGAGGATGGAGCAAGGCATGTCTTCGCTCATCTCGCCTTTGATGAGGCCATAGACGGCTTTGGCTTTGTTTTTGCCAGTAGCGATGAGCACGATCTTCTTCGCTTTCATGATGGAAGCAAGACCCATCGTGACAGCGCGGGTAGGAACCTCACTGATATCATTGAAAAGACGGCTGTTGTCTTTGATGGTTTGTTCAGTGAGTTCGGTTTCATGAGTTAAGGAATCGAAGGAGGTTCCTGGCTCATTGAAAGCGATATGGCCATCGCTTCCGATGCCAAGGATCTGGATATCGATGCCACCGGCATCTTCGATCTCTTTGTCATATTGGTTCATGTAGGCTTTGTAATCACCAACGCCAAGAAGGACATGGGTGTTCTCAAGTTTGATATCAATATGCTTGAAAAGATTCTCAGTCATGAAATATCTGTATGACTGGTTGTGGGTTCCTTCTAAGCCGACATATTCATCGAGGTTGAAGGACTTGCAGTCTTTGAAAGAGACTTCGCCTTTCTTGTAGGCTTCGGCCATATCGGCATAGACAAGGAGTGGAGAAGTTCCAGTCGCTAAGCCAAGAACGGCGTTTGGTTTGTTTTTGACCACTTTGACGAATTCGTCAGCGATCATCTGTGAGATGCTTTTCTCATCTCCAACGATAACTTTCATGTTGCTTTACCTCTTCTTTACGATTTCTTTGGTTCCTTTGACGATTGAATTTGGCGCGTAGACCCCTCTACACATGGTCAAAGGATAGACTTGGGTGTTTTGCCCAATGATGGTTCCTGGGTTAAGGACGGAACCACATCCGATATCAGCGTGATCGGCTAAGAATGAGCCAATCTTTCTGATACCTGTCTCAATGTTCTCCCCTTCGTTATGGATGACGACAGGTTTGTTGTCGCTCTTAAGGTTGGAGAGGATTGAGCCTGCGCCTGTGTGGGCGTAGTTCCCTAAGATGGAATCGCCGACATAGTTATAGTGAGGGCACTGGCAGTGTTTCATGAGAATGGCGTTCTTAAGCTCAGAGCTATTTCCGACGACGGATTCATCTCCGACGATAACCGCTCCCCTGATATAGGCGCCAGGCCTTATCTCAACGTTGTGACCGATGATGGTTGGACCGATGATGGTCGCGGTTTTGGCGATCGTCGTATCCTGACCGATAAGGACATCTGGTTGGATTTTATCGAATCCAGGCATGCCTTTTTCGATAAGGGATTTGATGTATTCTTTGATGCCTCCAAGGAGTTCCCAAGGATATTCCTTGGAGAAGACATAATCATCGATATAGTCGATTCCGCTTGGAGTGTATAAATCTTTGACTTTGATGTTACTCACCGATGTATCCTCCCTTTTTGATCATGGCCTTGATGGTGTCGATGTATCTTTGGTTCATCTCTTTGTCATCGGACTCAAGCATGATACGGACGACTGGCTCGGTTCCACTTTCACGGAGAAGGATACGGCCTTTGCCTTTGATCTCTTTGTTGATCTTCTCGACTTTCTCAACAATCTCTTTGTCAGCGAGGACGGCTTTCTTGTCAATGACGCGAACGTTCTCAAGCTGTTGTGGGAATTCGTGGACGGCACTAGAAAGCTCTCCTAAGGATTTTTTAGTATCGAGCATCTCTTCTGTGAGTTTGAGAGCAGTCAAGATGCCATCACCTGTATTCTGGTATTTTCTGAGGATGATGTGACCGCTTTGTTCTCCACCGATCCAGTAATCATTTTTCATCATCTCTTCATAGACGAATCTGTCACCGACTGCGGTCTGGACGGTTTTGATGCCAACATCCTCAAGAGCTTTGGCGAAACCGCTGTTAGACATGATGGTTGAGACAACGACATCATTCTTGAGCGTTCTATGTCTCTTGAGTCTAAGACCAAGGATATACATGATCTTGTCGCCATCGATGAGGGAACCGTCTTTGTCGACGGCTAAGCATCTATCGGCATCGCCATCGAAAGCGAATCCGACATCGAACTTGCCTTCTTTGACGAGTTCGACGAGTTTCTCGATATGGGTTGAGCCGCAGTCTTTGTTGGTGTTAAGGCCATTTGGCTCATCACCGATGACGGTGATATCGGCGCCTAAGGTCTTGAAGACCTGAGGGGCGATGGCCCAGGAAGCGCCGTTAGCGGTATCAAGAGCGATCCTCAAACCTCTAAATGAGGTTGGGATAGTTGAAATAAGGTAACCGGTGTATCTCGCTCTTCCTTCTTCGAAGTCGATGACTTTGCCGATGTTCTCTCGCTCGGCATATGGAAGGTCTGTCGCACCAGGAAGTCCAAGCTTGTCGAACTTCTTGTCGATATAGCATTCAATCAAATGGGCGACATCGTCTTCCATCTTCTCGCCATTGTGGTTAAGAACCTTGATTCCGTTATCGTAGAAGATGTTATGGGAGGCGGTGATCATGACACCACAGTCGAAGTGCTCGCTTCTAGTGATATAAGAGACACTTGGGGTCGTGGTGACATGGAGGATATAGGCATCGGCGCCACTGCTAGTGATACCTGCGCATAAAGCGTACTCAAACATGTATGAGGACCTTCTTGTGTCTTTGCCGATGCAGATCCTCGGTCTCTCTTGCCCAGCATGGAGCTTAGCGAACTGAGGTTGGTTGAAATACCAGCCAAGGAATCTTCCAGTCTGGAAAGCGTGCATGACGGTGAGGTTTTTGTTCGATTCGCCTCTAAAGCCGTCAGTGCCGAAATAATGATTCCCTTCTTCTGGCACTTCTTCTTTCTTGGATTCCTTTTTGTTGATGACGATGGACTCATTGACGAGTTCATCGATGCTGATCTTGAAAAGAGAGCAAAGCTCTAAGGCTTTGTCGAGGGATGGAACGCATTCGCCTTTTTCCCATTTGGAGACTGATTGGCGGCTCACTTTGAGAGCATTGGCCAAATCAAGTTGGGACAAAGAGGCATTCATCCTGAGATGGATTAATTTTTCTGCAATTGTCATAGCTGTTTCCCTCGTCAACTCTAGGTTGCAATTTACTCAATTAACGATATTCTACAGGTTTTTCTTGGCAAAAGGAATGTAAATAGTAGTTGCGGTAACAAATTTTTACATAGAATGAATATATTAATATTAAGGATATAAAGGGTGAGAGGTTCTCTAAAAAGCTTTTCAGGACACGAAATGCAACGAAAGAGATTCTTTCGTTTCAAATTTGCAATGTATCTGCAACGAAAAATTTTGCGTTGCGTTTTCATCGTGCACAAATCATCTATCTACAAAACCTAATATGATTCTATAGTTGCAATATTTTGGCTTATTAGAGCAAATAAAGAGCGTTCTTAGCCAATCTTCTTCATCTCAATCAGCTTTGTATAAAAAGAAGGATATTTCTTTTTGATGTAGCCATGAACGAAAGAGAAATCGACTTTTCTCTTTATTGGATCATGCGCATCCGAAGCAACATAATCGACAAGATCATTCTTAAGAAGATATTTGATGATTCCTCTCATGGAGAAATGAGAAAAAGAGCCTGCATTAATTTGGATGAGCGCCCCTGCATCTTTGATATCGAAATAATCGGCTTTCTTGAGATAAGGATATCTTTCGATATGGGCGACGATTGGCTTATATCCTGCCACACTAAGCTCATAGATGATCTCAGAGATATTGGTTTCCGTTCTCGTTGAGAATTCGACAAGGACGTATTTGGAATCATCCATCGTGAGGGCTTTGCCAGAGATGAGGTCTTGTTTGAGTCCAGGGTAATAATAGATTTCCGCGCCTAAGCGGATATCCATATCGATCCCCTTCTCTTTGACTTCAGACAAAAAAGACTGGTACCTGTCCCTAAGGATGGTCCCAGTCAAAGTGTTCTTGTTCTGATGCGGAGTGAGATAGATGAGACTGACCCCATTATCCATTTCCTCTTTGAGCATGGCTAAAGACATCTCAAGGTCTTTGGAGCCATCATCAACTCCATAGAGGATATGGTTATGGATATCAATCATCTTCGGTTACTTCTTTTCAGCGGTAACAGCCTCTTTCTCCCCTTCGGAAGAATCGGTGTTGTAATAGTTGTAATAATAGGAAGCGTTTCTCTCGTTTTTGGCGTGGAGAGGATATTTGGTGAGGTTAAGGCCAATGATCTTCGCCCCATATTGTCTAAGGGATTTGACCGATTCCTCGGCAGCGGATTTCTTCGTTATCGCAAGAGCGATATTGAAGACGACACCATCAGCGACTTTGCTTAAAACGAGAGCGTCGTTGCAGACGCCGACTGGTGGGGTGTCGATGAAGACATAGTCGTATTTCTCTTTGAGGGATTTGATGAGGCTAGCGATCTTCTCAGACTGGATGAGGACGACTGGGTTAACGACATTGAGACCTGGGGTGATGATATCAACGCCAGACTCACTGTGTTTGATGATGTCTTCCTCTTTGGAAGTTCCACCGATGAAGTCGATGAGACCGTTTTCTTTCTCGACTCTGAAGGTACGATGGATGGTTGGTTTTCTGACATCGAAGTCGATGAGGACGACCTTCTTGCCATTGGTGGCAGCGCAGTAAGCGAGGTTAGCGACCGTTGTGGTCTTAAGGTCTTCCGGCTCGGTTGAGGTGACGAGGACCGCTTTATATGGGTTCTCTGGGTTCGCGTAATAGATATTGGAAAGGAGGGTGTTATACGGCTCAAGCTCACGGACGGTGTTGCCAACGAGTTTAGCGGCTCTTCTTCTATGGGACTTCTTGTTTCTATCTTCCATGCACTTGTTCTGATAGAACTTACCGATGACGGCAATATCTGGGAAGTGGTCTTCGACATCACTCTTGGAAGAGAATTTATTGGCCACTGCTTCAGCAATGAAGGCGGCGATAACGCCAAGGACCAAACCACCGCCTAGGCCAGCGATGATATAGAGTTTCTTGCTGGAAGTGTTCAAAGCACCTGGGGAGGCAGGGCTTGTTTGCGATACTGTAACCTTAAGTTTTTTGACGGCTTCATCGTTCTCGCAGACTTTGATGAGGCTCTTGACGATGGCGTCGCAATATTTCTGAGCGTTATCGGGATCAGCGTCAACGAAACTGACGGTGATGATGAAGGAAGAGGAAGATACGGAAGCGCTGACTCCGCCAGCGAGATAACCGACGCTGACGTTATATTCCTTGGCAACGCTTTCCAAGACGAATTCTTGATGAACGAATTCGCCGACGGTGTTGACCACGCGTAAGGACTTATCGTAATCGACATCCTGGGTTCCGGCTTGGGTTTCGCTTTCAACCGCCACGATGGCGTTTGAGGACGATCTATAGCTTGGTTTGGTGCTGGCAAACGAATAGATGGTTCCTGCCGCCGTTGCCACGAGAGTTATAGCGGCAATGAGAATCCAGAACTTTCTGATGACATACCAGAAGTCGGCAAAGGTAAAACCTTTTTCTTCTTTAACGATTGAAGTTTCTTGTTCCATATGTATTTTTTTCCTTTTTCAAATGTTTAGAGATAACAGCGTTTTCTATCTAGAAATGTCTAGCAATCCCCTTAATTATACCTAATTAAGAAAATAGAGGCATAGTTTGTTGTTAAATTTCAGTTAAAACGAATTAATAACCTGGTTAACAGACTCAAAAGAAGCGAAAGCTTTATTGAAAACAGCCAGTGTCACCACATATATTCGAGTGACGATATAGGATCATTCACTTCTATAAGAGTCTCATCCTTTTTCAAGAGTCTGAATGAGGTTGGTACATTAAGGTTTTCCTTTATGTACCTCACCATATCACCTTTCACCGGTGCTTTAAGGAGATGTCCTCCTTCATTCTTGATATTAAGGACAAAGGAATACTTCCCTTTCTTGATGATGATTTCGTCTTCGGAGATCTTCTTTAGCTTTGCTCCATTATATGTGCAGAGCCTGTATTCCTTGTCCTTTGTCTTTATGAAGCAAAGGATCCCAGTGAAATGGATGAAACCGAAAAGAGGGATGCTCGCTAAAGCGAAGGTCGCGGTTATATCTTCGGTGACACTGTTATACCAAACATATTTCTTTGGGAAGTTAGTGCCACTGTCACCTTCGATATATCCCCTGCCTTTGTTGAAATATACTTCTTTGCCATTAATCAGAAGTGTTCCCTTCAATTCATGGTACATGGAATATATCTCATGCCTACATTCCATTGGGAGATATGTGAATGGACCCATCACTTTCTTCTTAAGTGGATGAAGTTCTCCAAGTGTTAATTCCCCTTTGATCACAAGATCATCTTGATTGATATCGAAGGTGATTATGCTTCCTTTGACCTCTACTGATTTAGTGTTATTGATGAGGAACGCTTTATGAGATGTTATGACTTGAAGCATATCACCTTCGTTAGCGGTACTTATGATAACCGCAAAAGAAAAAGAAGAATCATCACTGATGAACTTGTAATATTTACCGAAAAATCTATTTCTTTTCATGCCTGCATTCCGGTCTTTCCAATAAGAGTATGTGAAAGAACGAAAGAGAAGGCAAATAAAAAGCCTCTATTTAAACTTTCTTGTGTATCTACAATTGCTTCTCGAGTAATTCTCACATCCATAGAAATCACCGTATGGTCCATGACGTTTAACTAGCAACCCACCGCATCTCGGGCAATGATCTTTATCTATGCTTTTTGCTTCAATGGTTCTGTTGTCATTTTCTTTCTTTGCTTGTTCCGCTTTTTTCTTCATTAGTTTGTGCCTAATCACAAACGTAAGGATTATTGTGCCTACAAGCAACAATCCTGCGATGAGATAGATCCACCACTGAAAACTGAAAAGCCATTTTATGAACTTAGCCATTAGAATGCAGACGAACGATAGGCCAAGGAAGACGATTATTCTTATGGTCCAATGGGCACCGCTCATCAAATCTGAGTCGTAGATTCCTAAAGCGTCAAATATCATCCCAACAATCCCAAAAGCAACTAAAAAGGCAACCACGCCAATGACGGCGAGAATTATTGAATCTGCTACAGAATCGCCAGTTATTTCTATGAAATTTGAAATGAAATCTAAGAAATCGCCCATTATAAACTCTCTACACTACCAAAAATTCTATTCTATTTTCCATAATTCAACGTCATCTCATCTATAAAAACGGATTTGAACTTTATCGTTTGGTAATAGAATTCCCAAATATGTAGAATTGCCACAAACAAATCTATGCAGTTTTTACCGAACTCCAAAAATGAAATTGTATATGTGTCAACATTCCCTTTGCGCTTGTTTGTGAAAGTGATGTTTTGATTTAGTCCGTCAATTCTGATCGAATTGTGGCCCTCGGCATTTCTTATAATATTGTTTAACTTGCCCCTTAAACCATCAAACAAATCATAATCGTTGTTTGTTACTTCTTGATACTTTACGTATTTTGAAGGATATCCATTCAGTTTTTTGTCGAAGTCAACTTTTCCACAACCAAAGTTATCGTATGTCCCGTGATGGCTAATATTATTAAGGGCAACGATTAGATCAATGGAATCGCAAAGGAGCTCATACCCTTTCTTATAAATAACCACCATTTCATCAACCGACATAGTTGAAATACCACTTTTATTTAGATCGATCGAATCAAACTTTGAATAGTTGTCATACAATGGGATGAGTTGCCCAACCACTTTTATATAGTCGACTATAAATTTAGGAATTCTGTATAGATATGCTTCGACGCTATCGCCATCCAACTGTTTTAAAAAATCCATGAATGCAGACGTATGACTTTGGACAATTCCCCTAACCTTTACGTTCATGATGTCATATAACTTTCTAAACACGCCTTCCGGCATCAAAGGAGTTAATAGAGAGTTAACAAAATGCTTGACCGCTAGCATAGCGTCTAATTTATTAATCACTTTGTTATAATCGATGTTTTCTCTAAATGAATTAACAAAACCGTTGCTGCTCTCTAAGAAATATTTTCTTATCAAATCAACATCGTCGTTCTCAAGCAAGTTGTACAGATTCTCAATGGTGTTTATGCAATAATCGGCGTCACGAACAAAAGTCAAAAGCTCTACCCTTCTTTCAGTTCTTTTCTCATCAAGAGGTCCGCTCCTAAGGAACATAGTCAATTCTGGCTTGTCGCTCTTGCTGTTCTTTTTGCATTTATCAACAAGGAATTCGGTTGAAAGCTCTAAAGTATACTCAGCCTCATCGCTTTCTATTTCGCTAGCGCCTATGACATGCTCTCTGATTGATTGTGGATCATCACCAATGTCGATCACACCCGAGATGTGGCAATTGCACTTAGGACAATAGACGTTTATAGGAATATTAAAAGCACCTATTTGAGACCTAAATCTCACGGTGCAGTCGCAAAAATCGCATTTATAGTAGCTATTCCTTACCATGTCTGCTGACTTACCATTTAATGCGCCAACTAAGATCGAAGGCGTATTCTTGGTTTAATCTCATATGGATTCTAGTCATCAATTCCCATCATCATATTGTAATGAGCTAAATGGTTGCTTCTAACAAATAGCTCTTTAAAAACGCTCTTATATTTCGGAACCGCATCGGTAAAAGAATCAATATAGAGGTCATCTGGAATGCTATGGGAACCATCATTGATCCAATAAAGCAAAGATCTAGCGATGGTCTTTTCTTCGATGGTTTCAAAACCGTCAATCAATTTCTCATCAAGTCTGCCGCCAATTATTCCAAAGTAGTTTTCGATGATTCTGCGCATCGTATTTTGAATTGTGATGAGAGACCCTCCTTCTTTTAACTCTGCCCAAAGTAATTGATAGGAAGTGGATATAGGGTTCTTTCTCCCATAACTTTTTATTGTCGAGATTCCTTCGTCTTTTCTAATAATCCAATAATTTACATCGTCGCATTCTTTTGATCTGCCATCGATGAATGAAGCCTCTTTATGAAAAAACACATTGTGTGTCAAAACGAATAACTGCTTGACATTACCTATACCCTTTTTGATGTCTTTTGTTAGATTCTTTACCAACGCACCCACTACATAAAGAATGTTACTATCCAAGCTACTAATAGGGTCATCCAAAACTATTATCTTTTCATCTGAAACATGTTCTGGATCCGATGATCCCTTGGTCATTTGCATAAAATACAAAAAGGTTAAAAAGGTTTCTTCGCCTTCACTTAAAGTTCCTTCGGCAGGGCTTCCGTCTTTCCTTTTTATACAATAATAATTGTCTTCAGTTCCGGCTTTTTGAATGGAAAAGCTATCAAATCCATAGGCTTTTAGCGACCTGTTTATCTCATCAACCGTAGGCTGAACGCTTGTAATACTCTTCCCTTTTTCTACAATCAAGTTCTCAAGTTCCAACGCTTTTTTTCTTTTTTCATCTCTCGCCTTCTTAATTCCTTCAAATCCTTTTTTGAGATCGCAAGAATCCTCAAGGAACCGTTTAATAATGGATTCGTTCCAATGAATACAAGACGCCCAAATATCATTGGTCAATTGTTCCTCTTCTGCTTTTTGGTTATCAACAAGCAAATTGTGTTTATCTATACGTTCATTCGCTTCGCAAATAATCGCCTTAAGTCGATCTATCTCATCTCCAATACCAACAATCTCGATCTTCGTTTCTGGGTTATTTATCTTTTTGCTTATTTCAGATGAGTCTTTTTCGATCGCGCTTTGCAAAAGCAATAGCTTATTTTGAAAGTCTTCGAAGTCCAAACCGGAAACCTCGGATGTTGTGGGTTCACCATACGGAACGGAATCACCAATCACAGCTTTAATCTTATTGCATAACTCTATGTACTCTTGTTTCAGGTTGTTAATTTTAGCAACGTTATTCGAATATTCCTCATTGAAGAACTCTTCGATTTTCTTTCTAAAGTCATTTGTAATAGTTTCTTGCTGGCAAAAAGGACAAACACTGCTGTTTTCATCCAAATACTTAAGGCCTTGGTTAACCCATGAAGAATTGTCAAATTTTTTTATCAAGGCAGCTATATCCACATCGTCGTTTCCAATTATTGAAACGGACCATATTGGATCATTTTTTATTTCAATTATTCTTTTGCAAAAATCATCAATTTCGAGAGCTATGCTTGGACACTTGCTCATTTTCCCAGAATAAAGAGCCTTGGCTCTCTTCTTTAAATCATCAAACACGCAGACGTTTCCGGCTTTTTCAGTAAACCTACGTTCTAATTCAAAACGGAACTTTTCCTTGTTTCCTCTAAAACCATCGAACGCTTTTTGGAAATCAGCCTCATATTTTTTTAATATCCCGCGCCAAACATCTTCGGCAAACTTTTGATTGCGATTTGCAATTTCTTCTTCTTTTTTGTCTAAAGAACCCGATAAACCCGCAATCTCTTTTAGTAAGTCGCCATGATCCGCTTTGAGCTTTTCTAGATTCTCGATGTCTTCTATTGTCCCATTGCCTAAAGTGAAAACTCCTGGAATAGTTTGTTTAAAATTTTCTTTCCTGAAGTTTTTGTTGTAAACGCAAATGGTTTCATGATTCTCAGAATACCAATCTATAGAAGATTCGCTGTATCTTACGTCAGAGGCGCCTGCCAAAAAAGACGAAACTGTTGATTTTCCGCTTCCATTAGATCCGAAGATGAAATTAATGCTCTTGCAATCGGTTATTTCAGCACAATTATAAGGAGTGCAATTCTTTAAATTGATTGACTTAATCATGATGTTTCGCCTTTAGTTTGCTGACAACAAAGTCACTAATTGTTAAAGAAATCGTCCAACTTATCTATTTCTTTTTTACGCTCTTCAGCTTTTTGTTTTTTTATTTCCTCTTCCTTTGCTTTTTGATGCTGCAGTTCTTCATAGAGTTTATAAGTAAAACCAATGACAGAATCGAACTCATTCAAAAAATCTTTTGCATCGCCCAAAGCAAGTTTATTGTTTGGAAAGGGCCGTGTGATAGCGTATTGTCCTTCAAAAACAACATTATCGACAGTTGGTGCTCCAGACGCTCTTAGGGATACGTGAGAACCTAGTTTAACAATTGCATCTTGATAACAATTTTCGAATTCGAAATTAGCAATTTGTTTCAACTTAATTCTCAAAGCTATTTTATTATCACAGTCTAGCGTCTTGATTGTTTCTAAATTTTTGTAATTACCCATTTTATTAACCTCAAATTTTTCCCGCCCCGAATATGTTTTTGTCGTCTTCAGAAATAACCGCTACCCATTTGCAAGTGAGCGATAAGAATTGGGATTAACGGCATTTACAATTCTTACATTTTTGCCTTTCTCATTTCAATAGTTCTGGCACGTTTTTTATGTTTACGTTGTTTTTCTAACAAAAAAAAGAAGCGGACACTCCATGAATCACTTATGGAACCACCGCTTCAACAGATTATATGAAGATAAGACAACCTAATCCTTTTTGTTTAACTTGTCTCTTAGGATTGTGCTGCTAATTCCATCCGCATGGGGAAGGCACTCAACCCTGCATCCTATTTTGGCAAGTTCTTCTTCAAACTTGTTCCACTTATCCGTTCCCTGCCAATCAGATCCAACGAACATGACATTATTGCCATACTTCAAGTGGTTGGTTTAGCGCCCAAAAATATTCGCTCAAAGTGTCTCCCCGTTAAGGTTGGCAACGAGCATCCTTATGGTCGCCACTGCACTAGGAACCGATTTGTAGAATTTCTTCTTATAAGCAAAACCATCAGGTGTAAGATACAGTTTCTTCATATCTTCCCTGTCAATGAGTAAAAGATTATGTCCATCGATATCGCAATATAAGTTAAATGTGTCTTTATTCTTTTTCGCAGCCTTTAGTCCACTCGTGAATGCCTCCACTAATTCGCTACTGCTAAGAGGAAGCTCATAATGGAACATCAACTGAGGCTTTCCACATTCCAATAAGTCTCTGTAGAAATAGAGAACATTTTCTTCGAATGAAAATTTTTCCCTCATTTCTGCCTCTTTTTCCTTAAGATTCTTGAGATTCTTAAGATTGAATTCGTGGATCATCTCCTCGATCATCGCGTTCTTGATGCTAGAGGTATCCACTGTCTTGTTTTCGTTTAAAGCGTATATGGTTTTCAAAGACGCTCCAATTGAGGTCTGCCATGTGTTCTTAGCGATGGACACTTTGTTATGCCTTTTGATGAAGATGAATTTATGGTCATTTGTTTCAACCATTCCGT
>JAILRR010000094.1 GCA_024698065.1 Bacilli bacterium | reverse complement strand
CCCATGATTTTCATGGGTTTTTGTTTTTACTTGCCGATGTAATTCTCGACTTCTTTGAGGGAATCCTGGTCGTTATAGATGATCTCGAATTTTCCTGTTTCCATTGTCGGGCCATCATAATATGTCCCGTATTTCTTTCTGTATTCTTTTGGGGTGCAGCCAAACCTCTTAAGAAACATCTTGTTCATGTATTTGGAATCAGAGAATCCTGATTCATAAGAGATTTCGAGAAGGGTTTTCTCACTGTTAGCCATTAAACGGATGCACTGTTCCATTCTTTTTATATTGACGAATTCCTGGAATGTCATGCCGAATGATGAAGAGAAGATGTGGGATAAGTGGGTGACGGAAAGGTTCTCTTTGGAAGCAATATCCTCTAAACGGATCTGTGAATCAAAGTTAGCATCGATGTAGGAGATGATTCTCTCCATCCTGCTCTTCTTGCGGTTGATTCTTTCTTTCTGAACCTCGTTGATGACTTTGTAATCGAGGTGGCGGTAGACGTATGCTAAAGCTTTTGAGATCGAAGCGACCACATCGAGCTGGAAGTAATTCGTTTCTGAGAAATAGGATAATGCAGCATCGGTGAGGAGCTTGCTGAGATTCTTATAGTCAGCATCGTTAAGGGAATCGCGGAGATTGCCGCTTTTGAAGACGGAGCTATGAATCTGGGGGAAGTATTCCCTTAGGAAGTGGTTGCTGATCTGAACGAATAACGAAGTAGGCCCACCAGAATGGTTTTTATCTTCATCGCCTAAGTGTGAGGAAAGACTATGGACATCACCGGAATTGATGAAGATGATGTCACCAGGGCCATAGATGTATGTAGCGTTATTGATTTCGAGGATACCTTTTCCGGTCAAGTTCAAAAGGATCTCAAAGTCGTTGTGAAGGTGGTTCTCAACGAACTTGATCTTATTGACAAACATCTTGATGTGTTTGACCTTCGGGTATTTGACTATTTCAATACGACTACTTTCCATATATAAAAAAATCGAAAGAAAATGCGTAAATTATCTTACCTAAAAAACGCAAGTTTGTCCATATAACATGATTATCTATATTTTTGCTTCTTTACAATTCGTTTCGGTTTAGACATCCTATACAAAATAAGACCAGTGAATACTTCCCATAACAAGTGGCTTTTTTGGAAGGAAATGCCCATAAAACCTTAATTTCAACGAAACTGTAATTATCAATATTTCTTCCTATTTTCCTTATTTTTTTATGTGAAAGCGGGGGAGCTAGTCTTTAAAAAATCCGACAAATTTGTGATTCTTGAGACGCCAAAAATAGATTTTTTTGCGGAGAAAAATAACCTGAAAACCCTTTCAAAAAGAAAGGAATCGCAAACAAATTTTTGAGTAACTCAATAAGAAAGGAAAGTAAAAATCGCAAGTTAATCATTTTTGGAAGCGCTCACATATTTTTTGATAATAAGCGACTATGAATATAGTTGCGCGAATATGCGCAGAAAGGAAACTATGAAAAAATCTAACTTTTGGCTAGGTTTATCAGCAGTTGGACTCAGTCTTTCCGTCCTCGCCGCTGCAGGTTCCACATTGGCTTTCGGCCCATATGAAAACCTCATCAACGACGCTCTCGGATTGAATGTCAAAAAGATTAGTAAGTCCTTCCGTTCTGATTATGCAGATGAAAACGGCAATCTTAGTGATGACGGTTGGAAACGCATGATCAAGGATGCTTACCAGTTCGCTGTTGAGGAAGAGGAACAAGGTTCCGTCCTTCTCAAGAATGACAAGAACGTCCTTCCGCTCAAGGAAAATGAGCACAAAGTCACCGTCTTCGGTCACAATGCCGCTCACTTATTCCATCGTTCTGGTGCAGGTGGTGCTGCTCCTAACGACGCTTATGTCGTCCGTCTCAATGAAGGCTTCGAGAAAGCTGGCCTTGAGATCAACCCAACGGTCTGGAATCTTTACAGCCCAACCAAGACTTTCTCCCCTGAGTCAGTCAAGGTTTCGTCTAACGACGATCCAGAAGACCCAGTCACTATCTACACCGATGAGGTAAAAGATAGCTTTGGTGATTACAATGGCGCCGCAATCGTTGTCTTCCGCCGTTGCGGTACCGAAGATAGCGACCCAAGCTTAAACTTCAAGAACAGCCAAGCTGATGTTGGCGCTCTCGACCTCAAACCAAATGAGGCCGACTTGCTTAAGATGATTAAGGAATCTGAGGCTTTCAGTAAGACCATTGTCCTTATCAACTCCCCAATGCCAATGTCACTCGACTACGCTAGCCAAGAGGAGTATGGCGTCGATGCCGTTCTCTACTTCGGCGTTCCTGGTTACTATTCCATGGAAGGTGTTGGCAACGTCATCGTTGGCAAAGCTAACCCAAGCGGACACACCTGTGTCACTTTCCCAACCCACTGTTCTAACAGTGCTGCCGTCCAGAACTTCGGCAATCCAGGCTTCAAAGGCGACAATGCTTCTGGAAACTACGTCATCTATCAGGAAGGCATCTACGTTGGTTACAAATACTACGAAACCCGTTATGCCGACTGTGTCTTAGGCAGAGGCAACGCTAACGGCGATGCCGGTACCTATAACGGTGAAACATCTTGGGCTTACGACGAAGAAGTCGCCTATCCATTCGGTTATGGCCTTTCTTACGTCGACTTCAAGCAGAAGATGACCTCCCTTACCTATAATGCTGAGACCGATGAGATCGAGGCCGAAATCGAAGTCGAGAACCTCGGTGACAGAGAAGGCAGAGATGCTGCTCAGCTCTTCTTCCAGTCCCCATATACCGAAGGTGGACTTCCAAAAGCTGCCATCCAGCTCCTTGGCTATGAGAAAGTTGAACTCAGAGCCCACGAGAAGAAGACCGTCAAGGTCACCGCTCCACGTTACTTCATGGCTTCCTATGATCCAAATGAGGATAACGGCGACGGAACCAAGGGTGGATACATCCTTGAAGATGGCAAGTATTACTTCTCCTGTGGTAATGGCGTCCACGAAGCTCTTAACAACATCCTTGGTAAGACCGTTCCAAACGCCGAACTCAAAGACCACGATGGCATTAAATACACTGCCGACCTCGATTGCGTCAAAGAACTCGATATCTCTGGCGCCATCAACGCGTATAAGAAATCCATTTATAACAAAGACGTCCAAGTCAACAACCAGTTTGAAGATGCCGATGTCAACTATTGGGCCGATAGCAGTGAGAAGATCACCTATCTCAGCCGTGACAACTGGCAGGGCACCTGGCCAACCGGATCAGATCATAACATCACTCAGAGTCAGACTATGAAGGATGCTATGAACATGAACAAGATCTATCAGAAGCCTGCCGATGCCAAATCCTATAAAGATGGAGATGGTATTGACTATAACGTCAAGCTCGATAATCCAATCAAATTCTCCGACGTCGCCACCTGGGAATATGATGACCCACGTTGGAATGACTTCATCAAACAGATGTCCCTCAACGACCTCACCATCTCCATGTCCGACAACCGTGGTATCCTCGCTGTTCCAAGCGTCGGCAAACCAACCAACTCCATCGCTGAAGGTCCAGAAGGACTTCTCATGCCATACGCTTATGGTGATGGACGCTGGGCCACTGGTTTCGCTACCGGTCCTGTCTACACCTCCACTTGGGATCACGCCATGCAGGCCAAATTCGGTGCCTTCTATGGTGAAGATGCCCTTTACTGCGGTGTCTCTGGTGTCAACGCCCCAGGCGCCAACATCTGCCGTACCGCTTACACTTCCCGTGCTTCCGAATACATGTCCGAAGACGGCGTCATGAACTACCTCACTGCCAGCAACATCATCAAAGCTGCTCGTCAGAAAGGTTTGATCATGAACATCAAACACTGCTTCCTCAACAACCAAGAGAAGAACCGTCAGAAAATTGCGACCTTCTCCAATGAGCAAGCCATCCGTGAAATCTACTTACGTCCATTCGAAGGTGCTCTCACCAAAGGTGAAGGCCTTGGCATCATGACCTCTTACAACCGTATCGGTCTCCGCTATGCCGCTGCCCACGACAAACTCGCCTTCAACGTCATGCGTTCTGAGTGGAACTACAAAGGTCTCATCATCGATGACGCCCTTGCCGCCCGTACCAACACAGACGATTATTCCAACACCGCCGCCATGATTCTTGGTGGTACCGAAGTCTTCTGTCTCGATGGTGGCCGTGGAAGCTTAATCCGCGACCTTATCACCAGCACCGATGACGGTTACCTGCTCTCCCTTTGCCAGAAAGCCAACAAAGACATCATGTATGCCTATGCTCAATCCTGGATGGGTGACGCCGGCCGTGCCGCTGCTGAAGCCGCTGCCAAAGGCGACCAAGTCGAGGAAATCGAAGTTCAGGAAAGATTCAAGTGGTGGATCCCGGTCGTCTGGTCAATCGACGGCGTCTTCGGAGCCTTCACAATCGCTTCAATCGCTTGCTTCGTTCTCTTTGCCTTCTTTAAGAAATCTGAACCAAAAGAAGTCGAAGAAACCACTGATGGAGGTAATGCATAATGAATAAGTTCATTAAGAGCAAAAAGCTCGGCTACTGGTTCATGTGTGCCGTAGCCATCCTCTCCTTAATCTTCTTCATCCTCTACGCTGCTACCTATGAGCCAGGCCAGTACGGCCATGGCCATACGATGCCTAACAGCGCCAACGGACAACCGACCGAACTTGTTTGGATCTGGGCTCTCTTTGCCTTCCTCATTCAGCTTGGCGCCCTTGTTGCCCCAGAGCACAAATGGCTTCAGGTCTTCGTTGTCGGCGCTCTTAGCGGAGCTCTCTTCATCGAAATCCAGCTTTGTCCAACCGTCTTAGCTGCCATCGGCACTGGCGTTGGCTACGAAGGCGGATCAATCGGACTCCATCTTACCTATCTCATCCTCAACATCATGACTCTTGGCGTTGCCATCACCGCTTGCTTCTTAGATAACATCGGTCAAGAGGAAACCGAGACCCTCAAGAAGACATTCGCTCTTCCACGTCTTGGCGGTGCCGCTGGCTTAGCTGGCGTCCTCGTCATCGTCGGTCTTGTGCTTAGCATCTCCCTTTCCAAAACCGGTGGACAGGTTGAAGTCCAGGAAGAAGCCAAGCCATTCGTTATCGATTTACAGAAGGAATTCGGCGACAAAGTCGATGCTAGTTACACCTTCGACCCAACCGCCGTTCACTTCACCAAAGATAGCAACGAGTATAGCACCCAAACCACCAGCGCTATCCAGACCGCTGTCGGTAGCTCCTACGAACGTAGCGGCGCCAACTTAGTCTACTGCTTCGAAGGCGCTTACGCCGAAGGCTGGCAGGGTGACTACTCCAAACACTATGCCTATCTCTATCTCTGGGATGATGGCTTATACAACGGTGAATCCAACGGTACCAAGATTTATGGTTACTGGTATGACACCGAAGAGGGTGGCGAAGCCGGTGCGACCTTAGTCATGGTCGACAACCGTGGCCGTGACAACGACATGGTCTGCTCCGTCAACACCTCCAAGTTCTACAAGTGGGTCACCGAGGTTAAGTCCTCCCTCAACAATGGCCGTACCATCAAGGCGTTCGGCTATGTCTATTACCCAACCATCGGCTTCTATGTCGACCCAGGCATTGATTATGTCGTCGTCGATACCGAAGAAAAGGCCAAGGCCGTTGATCCAGCCCGTTTGGGTTGGCGTGGTATCCGCGTTCTCAACAACTACAACGTCGGTGCTGTCTTCGATGCCGATAAGAACTTAAAGTTCAGCGAAGTCTTAGACACTGAAGATCCAAACGTTAAGAAGGTTACCGCCACTTGGTCGACCTTCACCTGGGACACCAACATCTACATCGGAAGCGCTCCAGCTGCTTCAGCAGAAGCCGCTGCCTAAGTAGGTAGTTAAAAAAATTGAGGTCACTCTTATGGGGTGGCCTCTTTTTTCATGCCTTTCCAAAGAAAAACCTTCGCAATTGCGAAAAATTGACTAGTGAAAGGGCTTTCTAACCTATATACTAACCATGTTTGAAATCTCACCCTTAAGGGTGATACACAAAAGGAGAAAAACATGAAACTCAATAAGAAGCTTCTAGTTATGTCCGCTCTTCTTTGCCTTGGCCTAGGCGCATGTACAGGCAACGGCAACAAAAGCAGTGGCGAACAGTCTATCGCATGGAGCGATCCAGGAAGCGCCTCTTTCACTGACGTCACCGATTTCGATGAACCAATCGACGTGAGAACTGAGGATCAGAAAGCCTTCATCGACTATGATGGCGACTATAGCACCCTTCAGGAAAGCGACTTCACCGGCACCTATCACACCGTCGCTAACCAGTCTCAAAGCGAAGGCAAGACCTTCGAAATCGCCTTCGAGCACGACACCGATAAGGAAGTCGCTTCCTACGAAGTCGAGATCAGCCTCAAGAACAACATGGAAGATGCTTGGTCCTTCCCTGCTAAAGATGGCAAAGCGACCATCCAGAACCTCTTCGTTGGTTCTACTTACTATTACAGAGTCAAAGCCAACTTCGAAGGCGGCGAGACCGAATACTCATTCGTCAAAACCCTTGAGACCGCGAATGTCCTTCCTCGCATCGTCAACATCGAAGGCATGACCAACTGCCGTGACCTCGGTGGCAAATTGACCGCTAGCGGAGCCAAAATCAGACAAGGACTTATTTATAGAACCGCCTCCCTTGATGACAGCCAGTCTGGTTCCATCATCAATGACACTGGCAGAAACACCGCCAGAAAGTATCTTGGCCTCAAGACCGAGATCGACCTCCGTGGTGGTCCAAATGGCACCGGTAGCGAAGGCAGTGGTTCTTTCACTGGCTCTTCCAAGCTCGATAGTGAGACCGTCTATGACTTCATCCCATTTGCCTATTCCAACGGCAAAGACAACCTCTTCCGTAACATCATCCCAGTGAGACGCTTCTTCGAGTGCTTCGCTGAGCCAAATTGCTACCCAGTCTTCTTCCATTGCCGTATCGGTACCGATAGAACTGGCTTATGCGCCACGCTCCTCAATGGACTCCTTGGCCTTGATATCCAGCACATCTATCAGGATTATCTCTTCTCTAATTTTGGTGCGATTGGCAAAACCTCAACCGTTGGCCAGGCCAATGAAGATGGCATCGCCGGATACATCCACGAACTCAGCACCTTCGATGGCGAGACCCTCCAGGAAAGAATCTATAACTTCCTCCTCACCATCGGTGTCAGACAAAGCACCCTCGATGGCATCATCGACACCATGTTAGAAGGACCAAAACCAGAGCTTAACGCCAAGAAGATCAACCTTACTCACGCTGCTGATTTCACTCTTAATGGCGCTACCATCGTCACTAGCGATGCCTTCCGTAGCCCAGAGAAAGCCGCTTCCTTATCGCAAGGCAATAAGATCTCCTACAAAGTCAATGCCAAGACCGCTGGCAAAACCTCCATCACCGCGATGATGACCTCGAAGAACGTCTCGAGCAACCTCGCTGCCGCCCTTAAAGTCAAACTCGATGGGCAAGAGCTTAGCCTCTATGACACAAGCTTCGCCACGAATCAGCTTGGCTTTGGCACCAATGACGAATACTGGGAGCCAGCTAAACTCGTCGATGACGTTAACTTAAGTAGTGGAGAGCACACCATCGAAGTTGAGAACCTTATCTCCAGCGAGATCAAAATCACTGATATGGTTCTTACCCTTGGCGCAGGCACTGAACTCCAGTAACATCTCTTGCTCCTATAGGCCAGATGACTAATCTCATCTGGCTTTTTTATTAATAAAAAAGTTTTCTTTACCATTTTTTGACAAAATTAACGAAAAATGGCTTGTAATCTATTCTTTTTTTGAAATAATAAACCCATAAAGAAAGGATCGCGCTTTAACGCGATAAAAACATAATGAATAAGAAAGCTTTATTCGTCGGCTTCCTCTCGCTCGGACTCTTAGTGAGCTGTGGTGGACCAACCGACAGCCAGCCAGCGGAACAATCTGCCAGTACCAGCAAGACTGCCTCCGCCTCAAAGACTGCATCTAGCTCCAAACCAGCTGATGAGTTCACCGCCACCTTCGACCTTAACTACACGCTTCCAACAAACAGCATTGCAACCAACCCAACCGTCAAGACTGTTAACAAAAAACTAACCAAACTCGCTGACCCAGCCACCCGTCCAGGCGCTTACAAGTTCGAGGGTTGGTTCACCGACAAGACCGCTGGAACTGCCGCGGCCGCTAACGTCGATTTAACCGCCAACGTCACTTACTATGCCCATTGGTCTGAATATACCTGGACCGCTGGCACCAAGACCGGCGCTCTCCAAGAAGAGACCTCTGGTACCGCCAAAGCCTACACCTTAAGCTGGGCCGATAAGACTTCAGCTACCAGTTGGGATGACACCCATATGGGCGGCACCGGTTCAACCACCGAATGCGTCTGGGATTGCACTGGACTTCCAGCTGGCAAATATGACATCCAGATCAGCGCCCGTGGTGGAAACTCCTCTAACTTAAACGTCAGTTGGTGGGGTGGCGAAGAAAATTCTGATCCAGATACTCCTAAATACTACTGGCAGGTTGGCGAAGGCGACAGCGCCGTCAAAGCTAACCCAATCAAGAGCGACTACGATACCACCGGTCTTACCGCCGAAGGTTCTAGTGGTTCCTACCATCTCACTTGCATCATGAGTGAGATCACCATCCCAGCAAGCGCTACACGTTTCTCGATGGTTTGCACAGGCAAAGGCTATCGTCTCTATGGCTTAGAGTATGTCCGCCTCATCGCCAAAGCCTAATCTCTAAGAAAACAAAGCCAAGCTCTACAAAAGGCTTGGCTTTTTCTTTTGCGGTTTTTTGGACATTTTATTTCAATCAAAAAGAATTAAAGCGATTAAATGCCCTTTCTTCTCCGAAGATAAAGTAAGCGGTTACATTTTTTGTTTAAAAAGGTTGTATTTATTTAAATAAATAAGGCATAATGGAAGCAACAAATTTAAAAAGACCAAAGGAGTGACTTTCCTTTGGCAAACTCAAAAGGAGAATTTTTTAATGAAGAAAAATCTTTCAAAAGTCATGATTCTCTCTGCTGCTCTTTTGCTTGCCTCGTGCCAAAAGCCTCCAGTCGAATCAAAAGCCTCGGAGAGCGTGACGCCTCCGACTTCGCAGACTCAGTCAACCCCGGCCGCATCCGAAGGTGGTGCTTCGGAGAGTGTCACATCTCAGTCAACCCCAGCCGGAGATTCCACGCCAGCTGGTTCCCAGACTGTTGAGGCTGCCGTCGCTTTCACTGGTATCGACATCATTGAAGAAAGCAACAAAGTTACTGCCAAAATCACCGGTACTATCTCTGGCTTCGCGAACGCAGATGCCATGAAGATGGCCTTCGGTCTTGTCCAGAGCGAAGTTGCTAGCGGCGAGACTGCTCAGTACATCATGGGTTCCGCAACCCCAGCCGATGCTGATTATAAGTATGCTCCAACCGTCAACGCTACTGCCGGCACCTTCGAGCTTAAGGTCGACCTTAGTGGCGTCACCTGGGCTGGTGGCACATACACGGCTATGTGTGGTCCAAAAGGTTACTACGCCGCTGTTGGCGGACAGCAAGCAACCGGTATCACTTATGGTACTGGTAAAGTTAAGACCTCTGACTATAGAATCTCAGTCAGATCTCACAATGGCACCATCGCCGCTGATGAACTTCCACCAGTCGAATTAACCATCTCCAAAGTCGAGATTGTCGAAGTTGAAGACGTTAAACACGTCATCCACACCATCGGTGGCGCCATCAATACAAACAAACTAAGTGAGGCTGACTTCCTTGCGATGCATCCGTACTTGCAGTACGAGCACATCAACGATGGACTTGGTGGCGGCTGGAAGAAGAACGTCATGGGAAGCTCCACCAAGACTGATTTGGTCACCGTCGCTGTCGAAGGCGGTAATGCCCTCATTAAGGTCGATGTTACCGATTTACCAATTGGCGGATACAACATCAAGATCAACCTAAATGGTGACAGTGATGTTGACACAAAGATGGACGCCGTTATCAATGGTCCTGCAGTCATCAACGGCACCAAGAAATATGTTCCATTCGCTGACAGCAGCAAGACTGCTGAAGCCGACCTCTATGGTAACTGCGGTCTCTATATCAAACACGAACACGCCATCACCGCTGGTGAAAAAGCCGAAGATAGCGCCCTCCGTACCATTACTTGTGTTGACGGCGATATCACCGGTTATGAACTCCGCGCCACTGAAGCCACCTCTGGTCAATTAGCTCCATCCGAAACTGGCGGCGGTGATAACGAGAAGAAAACCAGATTAGGTAAGGACAACAAGTTCGACGATGTTTGGGATATCTCTGGCATCGCCTCTGGTGAATATGAAGTTTATCTTGAAGCCCGTTGCTCTTCCGGCAACGCCAACGCTGGCTACTGGAATTCTGCAACTGCCATCGCTAAAGGCGACAAAGCTTCCAACAATGGTGGCACCGCAGAGCTTCAGAGTGACTACAAGTACAAAGTCAAGGTTGACAATGGTGCTTACGAAAACCTCGGCAATGCCGAAGACAACTATGCCGCTACTGGCATCAATGAAACCACCAAAGCTTGGACCACTAAGGCCTTGGCGAACATCATGATCAATGAAGGAGCCGAAACCTTAACCATCCACAACATGAACAACGGTTATGCCATCTGGGTATACGCTGTCCGTCTTGTCAGAGTTGGCAACTACCTGCCACCTGCAACCAACATCGTCTTTGATGCGAATCACGCTGCCAAGATTGAAGCTGAAGATTACTCAGTCAAACACACGATCTTCACCAACACCGGCGAGGAAACCGATTACACCACCGACGGCACTACTTATCCGGCTGACCTCAGCGGAAGTGTCGAAGATGATGCTAATGCATCAGGCGGAAAATATGTCCACGCTATCTTCAGAGAAGGCTGGAATGGTAGCAAGCGTTCCAACATGTCTGGCGAGCTCGTTTATAGAGTAAAGCTATCGGCTGCTACCACGGTCAAAGTCAAGGCTAAAATCAAGTCTGACATGACCACTGAAAAGGCCTGCTTAGACCTTAAAGTCGATGGCGCCAACAAAGGTACTCTCAATTCCGCAAACGCTTGGGTTGAGGCTGAGTCAAGTACCATGGAACTCACCGCCGGCGTCCACACCATCTCCTTCGTTGGCCAGCAATTAGGTCAAAGTGAAGGTTATCAGAGTGTCTTAGCCGATATTGATTGGTTCCAAATCATTGACGCTACTCCTGCCGCCTAATAACTAGGTTTAACCTTAAAATGACGGGCCCTCTCGCGAGGGTCCGTTTTTTTGTGCCTCCTAGGAAGTTTATTAATAAAGACATATAAAATCCTGACTTGATAGACAAGTCTTCAAATATGAGGCGTTTCTAGAGGCGTTTTCTGGAGGATAATAAAAACCACCCCGTAGTGAAGGAGTAACTAGGGTGGTTTTCTTCAGGGATCTAAAGGGGATCTCTCAATGGACGAATGTGGTGGTGGTTTCGTCCATTTCAGTCTATTAACGTCTTAGTTTTGTTTTTTGTTGGAGAATATGATCAAAAAATAAGTGAGAAGAGCTCCGCCAATCAAAAGAGAGGCGCCGACGATGTAATCCCAAAGAGGGTGGGAGGCATCTAGGTAGATGGGGTATATGCTTGAATTCATGAACATGCTGACAAGTGAGCCGAGGATGAGCCCAAATATCGCATAGAAGGTTGAGACCCTATGTTTGGCAAGAAGGTATTTCATTCCTTTGGATGCGACGATGAGACCTGTGATTGCTCCGAAAAGAAGGACCAAGACGACGATGACCCCGTTAAGGACATCGTCATTCATGAAGAAAGAACCACTTCCGATTAGTTTGCCTAGAAGAGGGATGTATAAGCCCATGACCATAAGGCACATCGAACCCGATACGCCTGGGACTAGACACGCGCCAGCGCCTAAAGCGCCCGCTAAAAAGACATAAGGATATATCCACCATGAATGGTCTTCCATAGCGGCGGTGAGATCAAGCTTAAATAAAGCGGATAATATCCCTAGAAGCGAGGCCACGACGAAACAAATCACCATTGGGACGATATGGCAAACTTTCTCTTTAGCGCTACTTCCTTTATGAAGCTCAACGGTTATCGAAGGAAGGGAGCCGATAATAAAACCAGCGAATAAGCCAGTGAGCGAAAATGGGGCTACTTCATATCCCTTTTTGATGGCGAGAAGGGCAAGCGCACCTCCTATGAGATATCCAAGAAGGAAGGGGAGGAGCGAAAGGAAATTGGCTTTGAAGCTTTTCTTGAGGTCAGCGATTGAACTGATGATTCTGTCATAGCATCTTTCGATGATGGCAATCGTTCCGGCTGACACACCGGGAACGGCTGCCGATACCCCTAAAGGAAGCCCTTTGAGGGTATCCACTAAGAAATTCTTCTTTTCGGTTTCCTTTTCCATACCAGTTATATTAATTCAATTTGTCCTAAAAGTGTTTGCTTTCTCTAGAACTTCTACTTAAAAAAAGTAGAATTAGTGGTGAGGTCTATTATGGAACAACATCTTCTCAAAGAAGGGCCCCTTTTGAATGAAGAAGGGAACCTTGATGAGGCTGGATACGCCTTATCGCTAGTCAAAGAATACGACAGGAAAATGATCAAAGCTGGCAAATCCCGCATCAAAGAATGGGATTACTATTATGTCGGCAACAAAGAAAGAGGCATCGCGATGACGATCGCTGACAATGGCCTATACGCGATGGCCAGCGCCACTCTTTTCGATTTCAGAACCAAAACCTATGTCGAGAAGATGACCCTCAAGCCTTTCACCTTTGGCAAAACGAACCTTCCATCTTCTTCCAAAGAAGGAGATGTTTCTTTCAGTAACAAAGAAGTGGAGATGAAGTTCATCCATGAAGGAGAGACGGTCAGAAGGCTCCTTCTTGTCTGGAAGAACTTCACCGGTGAGAAAGAACTCCGTGCCGACATCAAATTGAATGAGACCTTGAATGGCAAATCTTTGGTCATCGCTACGCCTTGGCCGAAGAAAAAGCATTTCTATTACAACCAGAAAATCAATCTCCTCATCTCAACAGGATATGCGAAACTAGACGATGACTTCGTTGATTTGAGCCATGACACATATGGCACACTTGACTGGGGAAGAGGAGTTTGGACATACAAAAACACCTGGTATTGGTCGAGTATGAATACCATTCAGGATGGCAAAGAGATCGCTTGGAATCTCGGATACGGCTTTGGTGATACGAGAGCCGCTACCGAGAACATCCTCTTTGTCGATGGCAATGCCTATAAGCTCGATGACGTCCGTTTCGACATACCTCTTGATGCAAAAGGTCATGACGATTTCATGAAAAAATGGATATTCAGGAGCGAGAAACGCGACATCAAGCTGGAATTCACCCCAATCATCAACCGTCATAGCGACAGCAATCTTCTCCTTATCCGTTCCAATCAGAATCAGGTATTTGGTGTTTTTAACGGGACAATCCGCCTTCCAGATAGCGAAAAACAAATCGCTATCATAGATGCTCCTGGTTTTGCCGAAAAAGTCTATAACCGCTGGTAAAAGGCTTGACCTCCATTTGCTTACCCATTAATATATTGGGGCGCTCAAAAGGCGTACTTATTATCGCGGGGTAGAGCAGTGGTAGCTCATCAGGCCCATAACCTGGGGGTCGGTGGTTCAAATCCACCCTCCGCAACCAAACAAATTGAACGCTGAATTATTCAGCGTTTTTTGTTGGTTGGGAGGTGGATCTCCCCCGACCCCCAGGTGAGGAAAGAGAGACAAAGAAAAACCTCTTACGAACGGGAAAACGTTCCTAATCAGCCATCATATCTTTCAGCGATATAATCGAGATCGGCTGGCAATCTAGCCCACCAAAAATCAACTTTCCAGCGTTTTTCCTCTCTTTTGATTTCCGTATTTGCGTAACGGGCGTGCGGTCGGAATTGGATAGGCCCTATATGAAGATTATCCATATAGTCCCAGCTTCTTCTGTCGACGTGTTTGAAAATCTGTTCTTTACTACAGACCACGCCATAATTCACATCTCCATGGTAAATAAAATCGGCTTCGACATTCCGTTCCTGCGTTCCTTTGAATAAACAGCGGTAGATGAATTCTTTAACGAACTTCTTATTGCTGTTTAGCTCTTTGTTGAGCTCGACGATTCTTGGCGCGAGTTTATGGATTAGCTCACGATAATCCATCCTCTTTTCTCCAGATCCGTCCATCGTGCCGTCCCCAAAGTGGTAGTAAAGCAACGTTTTTTGGCCATCCACCGATAGATTCCATTCTCTTAAGTAAGCGAGGAACTGTTTTATTCCTTCCTCCGCGACGACAGTTGAACTGCCGCTTTTCAAAGATACGTATTTCTTTTGGCCTTTGAATTCAATATAGAAATCTGGTTTCTGATAATGTTCCACAAGACCACACTTAACGATGTCGCTTTCTTCGAAAAAGCCGAACATCTCACGCAAGATGTGCTTCATGTTGTGAGATAGTTCTCCTGCCTTTTTGTTGTTTAGAGCGTAGACAAATTCATCTTCTTTCAAACGACCGATATTCTTATGCATAAATAGCCTCCCACTTAACTAATAGTGGGGTTTTTGCGATTTTTCGGTTTTTTCTTGAAGGATGCTCTTATTTAACACAGGAACATCGGCTCATTTTTCTTTGGCATATGATTTGCTAAAATATCCCTAATGGATTCGAAAAGCGTTTTCAATTTGTGCGTATGCCTTATAGGCATCCTCATTTTATCCGTCCACATCGTCAGCGTGATCCTCAAAAGGGAAAGAAGAAAAGACGAGAACGCCCTTCTTCTTTTCTTTGCTTTCACGATGCTTCATTTCGCCGCCTATATGCAATACACCTTATTGAAGCAGGCTTATCCATCTGACGTATTGACGATGTCTTTCTATACGGGATTCTTCATCGCCAACAACATCGAGGTCCTTCTTTTCTACAAATACATGGAGACCTATTCGAATTTCCCTCCGAAAATCAAGAAAGCGGTGGGCATCATCAATCTCTCCCTTTTCTTTGCTTTCGTTCTTAGCGACATCGTCAACATCTTCACCCACATGTACTTCACTTCCATCGATGGGGTCTACACAAGAGGCAAATTCATGCTTCTATGCCAAGGGTATCAGTTCGCGATGCTTATCATCTGCTTCATCATCGTCATGCTTGATAAAGGTCTTATCGTGAGAGAGAAAGTCGCCTTCTCTTTGTATTGCACTCTCCCAGCCATCTCAATCATTGTCCAAAACCTCTTGCCAGGGTACGCCATCGCTTACCTCACCTTGCTTATCGCCACGGAGATTCTCTTCCTTTTCCTCAATGTTGAGAAAAACATCAGGATCAAGGAGGATGAGAAGATGCTTGAGGACGCTCACATCAAGATCATGATGAGCCAAATCCGCCCTCACTTCGTCTATAACACCCTCTCATCGATCTCAACCCTCATCTCAATCGATCCGGATAAGGCCGCCAAAGCCCTTGATGAATTCACCGATTACCTAAGAACGAATTTCTCTTCCCTTACGGAAACGAGGCTCATTCCTTTCGTAGATGAGCTTAAGCATATCAAAACCTATGTCGACCTAGAGAAACTGAGATTCAACAAAAGACTTGATGTCACCTACGATATCAAGGTGTCAGATTTCGAGATACCGATGCTTAGCATCCAACCTTTGGTTGAGAACGCCATCAAGCATGGCATCTTAAAGAAAGTCGAAGGGGGATCCGTCCTTTTGAAGACCTATTCCGAAGAGAAATCATATGTCATCGAGATCATCGACAATGGCATCGGCTTCGATATGAATGGAGTGGATTTTGCTTCGAATAAGCACATTGGCCTCAACAATGTCAGGCAAAGAATTGTGTCGATGGCCAAAGGTGAAATAGAGTTTAAGAGCAAGATAGACGTTGGCACAACGGTAGTGGTGAGGATCCCAAAATAAGTTATGCGAATTCTTTTGGTCGATGATGAAGAACTCCAGCTTTTGAGGCTAGAGAAAGAAGCGAGGAAAGTTTTTCCTCAGGAAACCGAGTTTTTGGTGTTCCAAAACCCTCTTGAAGCCCAGAAAGAAACCGAAGGCAAGAAGATCGATATTGCCTTCCTTGATATTGAGATGCCTGGCATCAATGGCATTGGTCTCGCTAAATCCCTTAAGAAAAGAGACCCTCTCATCAACGTCATTTTCGTGACCGCTTATAACGATTACGCCTTAGAGGCGTATAAAATCCACGCTTCAGGCTATATTCCTAAGCCTGTCAAAGCGAGTCAAATCAAAGATGAGGTCGAGGCCCTTAGATACCCAATCGAGCTAAAAGGGGAGCAGAAGCTCCAAGTGAAATGCTTTGGCAATTTCGACGTTTTCCATAATGGTGAGCCAGTGAGATTCTCCTATTCGAAATCGAAAGAAGTCTTCGCTTACCTTATCGACAAAGAAGGTTCTAGCGTCAACGTCAATGAGCTTAACGCCGTCCTTTGGGAAGAAGATCATCCATCGTATTTAAGAAACCTCATCGCCGATATCAAAACGACGATGGAAAGCATTGGCTGCGATTCCGTTTTCATCAAGAAACACAATGCCTGCTATATCGACACCACAAAGGTCGATTGCGATGCCTATGAATACAAGAAAGGCAATCCTAACGCCATCAGGATGTATCGCGGTGAATATATGAGCCAGTATTCATGGCCGATCTTCGAGTATTAGTAACTTCTTGGTTCATGAATAATGCCAAAATCTGGCAAATATAAAGAAAGGCTTATAGCCTTTTTCTTTTTGCCATCAAAAGATAGCCCATTCATGATTCACAAGTAAGTCATGCATGTGGCCCTTTACATTCCTTTAACATATGAAACTAGTTGAAAAGCATTTTGATACCAAGTATCCGATGTTTGATTCTTTGCATAGGCGTGAAAAGAAGGGGAGACGTCTAGCAACAATAGGCTCATCCCCGAAAGAAAGGAAAACGCAACATTTTAAGTTGCAAATAGAAGGATTATGAAAAAACAATTCTTGGCCCTCGCTGCCCTTATGACCTTAGGTCTTGCTTCCTGTGGTGGCGATCAGACCGCCTCGCCAGAAGCTTCGAGCGTCGCCGCTAGCGCTTCTAAGAGCGCTTCCGCCTCCAAGTCCGCTTCTAAGAGCGCTTCCGCCTCCAAATCCACCGGACCAGACTACACCAAAGTCATCGCCCACACCTGGACCGAAGGAACCCCAGCCGCCAACGCCGATGGTAAGAACTACATCCCACTTACCGACACTGCCGCTAACAAAGCCGGCGTCAAGATTGCCGTCACCAACTGGACTGCTGCCGAAGGCGCTGAAACCGATACCAAACTTGCAGACGATGGCAAAATCTCCCCATCCAACAAAACCGGTGCTGCCATCAACTACAAAGTCAAGGCCGCTAAAGCTGGCGACTACCAGATGATCATGACTGCCAAATCCTCTTCAGGCGAAGGCGAAGGCAAAACCTTAAGCCAGAGAGGCGTTACCGTTAAACTCAACGGCACTTCCGTCGACATCCAGGGAGATAGAGACGTTCTTACTACCACTTCGGCCGAATTCGTTGTTGCTCCAACCATTCACCTCACCGGAAACGAAGATACCATCACTCTAACTGCCTGCTACTACCGTCCAGTCTTTGATCTGACTTCCTTCGTCGTCTTTGCTGAGCACTAGTTCATCGCGTTGATATTTAGCCTCTCCGAAAGGGGAGGCTTTTTATGTTGTTGCCTTCTTTTTTGAGGGGGTTGTTTTGGTGAATTGTGATGATATAATTTATGTGGGCCCGAAAGGTCCATCAACACGGCGAGAGATAGTCTCGCCTTTTATTTCCCAAAAAATGGATAAAAGAATACTTTCTATCTTCGTAGACGAATCTGGAGACGATGGATTTAATAAGATTGGTTCTTCCGAATACTACCTCTTCACAATGGTCTTTCACGACCAAGGGAAAAGCATCAAATCAATAGTTGATAAGATAGCTCATTTGCCTTGTTTTCATGCGGGACCGATTTTGCGAAAAGAAAAACCTTTCGAGAACGAAGATCCCATAACTAGAAAGAAGCTGTTTCAATCGATTTTCGTTTTTGCCTCGTCACTCCCTGTGGAATGGGTTAGTTTTGTTTACAAGAAAAAGGATTTCGTGGATTATCTCACTCTCCAAAGACGCATCTTCAGGGACCTTAAAGACTTCCTTTATTCTCATGAGGACCTCTTTTCTGAGTTTGATGACAATGTGATTTATTACGATAAAGGGCAACACAAACTTTCTTCAGTCTTAAATCTCGCCTTCGCGGAAGCTCCTTTCCCGAATTGCTTCCACAATGACGTTAGACCAGATTCATATCGCCTTTTTCAAGTGGCAGATTTTGTTTCGACAATAAGACTCCTCGAAAGAAAATGGGCCGATAACACAATCACAAGCTTTGAAAGGAAATTTATCGACGAAAAGCATTTTAAAAATGTGTATTTGCGCACTCTGAAACGCAAAGCAATCAAATAAAAAGAGGGAATGAAATACCCAAAAGCTGAAAAGAGACTAGAAGCCTTGAACAAAATGGCAAAATAGCCCAATATTAACCCATGAGAAAAAACGCGGATAACATATCCCTTTTCATCAAAGTGCTTGGCTATCTTTTTTTGATACTCGCTTTGTTTGTTGGGACGCTTTATGTTTTGGCGGGCGTCTTTTCCCATATGAAGCACCTTAACCCTACCGATTTCTTCTCTCTTACTGAAGTTATTGTTATGGGGGCGGTATTCGTGATTGTGACTGCTTCATGTCTCTTTCTCATATTGATGGGGAAAAAGAGGCTTCTCCCTATTGCTTTCATTGTTAGCAGTGGCGTTTCTCTTGCCTTCCTTCTTTATGTCTTCTTTGTGCTTCTTGCGAAGATGAATCTAGGGGGCAACGAGTCTTTCTTCACTTCGATCAAATTCGCTTCATCATTCTTCATTCTTTCCGTCATGGTGATGGTGATTTTCTCTAGCGTCATCCCTTTCATCTTCTTAAGGAAAAGCTATTTCAACCCTCTTATCCATTCGGTCTCCTATATCGTTGAAGCCATTCTTTGGGTCGTCATCTTCATTCTCATGATTGGCAAGATCTCTCCGATAACGGGGTTCCTCGTAATGGCCTTCATCTTCCTTAGAAGTGGCCTTTATTGGTGGTTGCTCGAACTCCGCAAAGAGAGTGGAAATAAAGAGATGAATGAGTGAACCTTAAAGGAAGCCATCTTCCTTCTTTTTTGAAATAAAGATAGAATAGCCGAGTATGTTACCAAAGAAGACGATTTACTATAAGGATCCTCTTAACGACGATTTTGCCAATACGGGGTTTGACTATAAGCCTCTTCCCGATAACTTCAAATACAGCTCGAGGAACCCTATTACTAAGTTCCTCTCATTCATTTTCTATTACGCTTTCGGGATCCCGATTCTTTGGATATATGCCAAAATTGCCACGGGTTTTAGGATAATTGGCAAGAAAAAGCTCCGCAAAGCCCACCTAAAAGGCGGCTACTTCATCTATGGGAACCATACCTCAGCCTGTGACGCGATGTTCGTCCCAGCGGGTCTTCTCCCTCCTAAAAGAGTGGCCATTGTCTGTGGGCAAGCCGCGGTCAGCAAAGCCTTCGCCCGTCCTTTTGAGATGGCGCTAGGCGCTCTTCCTCTCCCAGAGACGCCAAATCAGAAGAAAGCTTATACAGAAGAGATGGCGAAGCGTCTAAAGAAAGGGCACGCCATCCTCATTTTCCCTGAAGCCCATATCTGGCCCTATTGCACGATGATTAGGCCTTTCCCTGATACATCTTTCACCTATCCGGCTACCTTCAACGCCCCGGTTGTCGCGGTTTGCACGACCTTCGAGAAGAGGAAGCATTGCCCAGCTGGAAAACCCCGCGCCGTCATCCATGTCTCTGAGCCTTTCTACCCAAACATGGATAAGCCTCTAGGCGAAAGAGCCCATCTTCTTAGGGAAGCCGTCTACAATTTCATGGTTGAGACAAGTTCTTCTCTCGATAACGTGGAGTATTACCGTTACGTCTATAAGAAAGAGGCAGGGGAGCAAATACAAGAAAAGAAGTAGTTTTTTGGCTTGATTTCCCTCTTGCAAGTTATACCTCACTTGTGGATAATATTTAGGCACGCGAAACGGACCATTGGTGTAGCGGCCTAACATGTCTCCCTGTCACGGAGAAGATCACGAGTTCGAATCTCGTATGGTCCGCCAACAAGTGTGCTATTGTCTTGGGCCGGTAGCTCAGCTGGTAGAGCAAAGGACTGAAAATCCTTGTGTCGGCGGTTCAACTCCGCCTTGGCCCACCATCTAGAAAACAATCCGAATCAAAAAGGTTCGGATTTTTTTGTGTGACAATGTGTTACTTGACAGGTAACACATTGCATTTAAAATGGGTGTATGAACAGAAAACCGACCCACCCAGGGAAAGTGCTTAAAAAAGACGTCATGGACTCTCTTGGCCTTTCGGTTACTGAAATGGCGAAGAGTCTTGGCGTTTCAAGAAAACAGCTTTCACTTTTTATCAACGAGAGAGCATCTCTTAGCCCTGATATGGCAATCCGTATTGCAGAAGTGACGGGAACTTCTGCCGAATCCTGGATGAGGATGCAAATCAAACTAAACCTCTGGGAAAAGGCTCAGCGCAAAACGACGATCTACAAAGAAAAACCGATCGCTGTGAATTCAAAGATGACAAGAGATCTTTTAGAGAAACTTGAGGATCTATATGACATTCAAGCAGCCGATGAGGCATATGCCGCCTATCTTGCTGATCCGGAAACCATTTCCATGGATGAGTTAAAAAAGAAACTAGACATATAGTTTGCTAACTTAGGTATGTACTTATTTGGATTAATCAGGCTTCTTAGCTACTCTGTTAACAGCACCAAAGAATCACGTGGGTCTTTAGGAGAAAAAGCGGTCAGCTCCATCTTTACTACGGCCTTTTTCGGAAAGGGTGAGAGATATATCGTCAATAATGTCATCTTTGAGACGGCCAATAAATCAACTCATCAGATAGACCACATCGTGATTTATAAGACTGGTATCTTCTGTTTAGAAACCAAAAACCTTAGGGGGAGCGTTATAGGAACTCGCGAATCTCCCACTTGGAGTGTCCAGAACTACGGAGTCTCTTACGATATCCAAAACCCAATTATGCAAAACGAGACACATGTGAGGGTTTTGTTAGAGTTTTTGAGAAACCAATATGACATACATTCTGTTGTCGTTCTCGTTAGGGGAAACAAACCTCAAGAAGTGGGTGAGGAAGTCCTTAACCTTCAGGAACTCCGCGATTACATTAAGAATTACCCTTGCGAAAAAGAGCTTTCCAGTGATGAGATGAAAGCAATCTATGCCCAGATCGTTGATTATAAGGATGCGGGCGTGGTTTCCGAGATTGAGCACATTAAGAATGTGAAGAAGATCAAAGAAGGATAGATAGAAGAGCTTTGTGAGACGGAAGAGTGTGATCATAATTAGGAAACCACTATAAAACGAGGCGCTTAATCAGCAGGACCCTGAAGCCAGGGCCCTTTTCTTTTTGTATATTCTATCCAGTAATTGCGAACCTCTTATTAATAAGGTAATATTTAAAAATATTAATCGCGCATTTTTATGAAGTTTTCTTTCACGGTGCGCACAAGCAAAAAGAAAGGAATAGTAGTGGCTTGTCTAGGCCACGAAAAAGAAAAGATGAATAAGAAAACCTTATTGGTCTCGATTCTGTCCTTAGGAATGCTTACGGCCTGTGGTTTCAACGGCTCGTCAACTCCTAAATCAGAAGGACAATCATCGGTGGCTGGGGATTCCGTCGGCGAATCAAACGCTTCACAACAAGGCGTTGAACCAGCGCCAGCTGGAAACGGTTTCACGATCACAAGCGATCTCACCGAAGCCAAAGAGATCCATACTGCCGCTCAGAAAACGTATCTTTCCTACACTGGAGACTACGCTTCCTTCCCTGTGAGTCAGCTTCCTAGCGGAACGGAGTGGAAGAGCGACCCTAACCCAGCGAAACTTGCCTGGGATTTCGAAGTTCCAGAGGGTAAAACCCTTAACAGGTATTCCGTCACCTTCGGTCAGAATAGCGATCTCAGCGATGGCTTCCGCGTCGCCGGAAGCGCCACCAAAAAGGAAATCAGCCTCCAGAACGTTTTCCTTGGCAAAAACTACTTCAAAATCGCTGCCGAGTATTCAGATGACACCAAAACCGAGTCTGATATCATGTCCTTCAATGTCGATGGACAAGCCCCACGTAACCTCAAAATCGATGGCATGACCAACTGCCGCGATTTGGGTGGAAGAACCACGGTAGGGGGAGGCAAGGTCAAGCAAGGCATGATCTACCGTACCTCTGGCGTCAAAGGTGGTAATCCTGCCAATGCCACTGATGCCGGTATCGCCGAACTCAAAAACCACCTCAAGGTCAAAACCGAGATCAACGTCGCCGACAGTAGTAGCTACAACGGAACCGGCAATGGCTGGAATATCATTGAGCACAAGATGGACTATGATTCAGAGAACAAAACCCATCACCATTTCTCAAGAAACGCCGAATCCGTGAAAGCTTTCTTCAAGACCCTTTCTGATTCGAGCAAATACCCAGTCTTCTTCCATTGCCGTATCGGCACCGATAGAACTGGCTTATGCGCCAACCTTCTTGGCGGTCTCCTTGGCGTCTCCAAGAACGAGCTCTATCAGGACTACCTCTTCTCGAATTTCGGCAACATCGGCGAGCAAAGAAAGATCGGCGCTTCCGCTGGCCAAGACAACATCGAGAATTACATGAACGAGATTGACGCCATGCCAGGCGCCACCTTCGCCAACAAGTGCTACAACACACTTCTTGCCATCGGCGTTGAGAAAACCACCCTTGATACCGTCATCTCTCTCCTTACCGAAGGTACCCAAGTTCCTGGAAACAACAACGGCCAGCTTATTGGCAAAGGAACTGGACTCACTGGCAACGGCGTTACCATGTCCACTTCGACGAGCAACGCCAACCCAGAGCAGTACTATGTTTTGAATTCCTCTTCAAAGTCCGTCACCTATAACTTCACGACCACCGAGGCTATGAACGCCGTCATCACCGCCTATCTTGGCAGTGGAACCGGTGGAAGCACCACCCTTAGCAGCGCTCTCGATGTCAAAGTCGATGGCACTTCCTTAAGCGTTCCATCCAAGAGCTTCAAGGATGCTGGATTTGGCACCCTCAAAGGAAGAACCTGCTACTACGTCAACCAGATGGGTGAAGTGAGCAATCTTGCCCCTGGTGCCCACACTCTTACCATTCAGACCAAAGGCAGCAGCTCCATCAATGTTGGTGCTCTTGGTGTCTTCAACAAAGGTGCTTCAAGCTCCAGCGGACAAAGTAGTGGAGGCGAACCAAGTAGTCCTGCAGCCCACACCCATAGCATCGTTACCGCTGATACAAAGAACGCCACTAACGATCTCTATGCCATCTCTTGCTCCTGTGGCCAAGTCTCTGGTGGCGAACTTAAGTTTGATAAAACCAAAACCGTCACCGCTGGAAAATGGGATGGAGACAAACTCAAAGGCGATCTTTCCTTCAATATCTCTGGCATCGCTGCTGGAACCTATGATGTTTACATGAAAGCGGGTTATTCTAACGGAAACGATAACAAAACGTTCATCAACACCGATGCTTCGGCTACTCAGGCATCCCGTTATGCGTTCAAAGTCGATGATGGAAGCGTAGTTGCCATTAGCAACACTTCCACTTATTCGGGCCTCGGATTTGGTAGCGGTGCTGAAAACGCTGCCTTCTCTAATGTCGCATTATGCAGCGTTTCCATCCCTGAAGGCGCCTCTACATTCAAGATGACCTTCAATTCACCTGATGGTTATAGCGTTTATGCGAAAGGCCTTCGCTTAGTCAAAGCCGCCTAAGTTAGTAACCACAAAACTAAACCAAGTCTAACAGGCTTGGTTTTCTTTTTATAAGGAACCCAATCATTTATAATGACTAGTATGTTAGACGGAATCTTTCTCATTGATAAAGAAGTGGGAATGACCTCCCGCAAAGTGGACAATATCCTCGGCAAGAGATATGGCACACATGCGGTAGGGCACCTAGGAACCCTCGATCCTTTTGCGACCGGGCTTTTGGTTGTGGCCATCAACAAAGGCACGAAGCTTCTCGCCTATCTTAATGATGGGGACAAGGTCTATGAGGCTTCTCTTCTTCTTGGTGAAAAAACATCTACCGGGGATTTGGAAGGGGAAATCATCGAAAAGAAAGAAATCCCGGGCATTTCCCAAGCGGAATTGGATAAAGTTCTCTCATCCTTCCTAGGAAAATCTCAGCAAATCCCGCCTAAATTCAGCGCGATCAAAGTTAATGGCGTGCCTATGTATAAGGCTGCGATTCAAGGCAAAGAAGTGGAAATCAAACCTCGTGAAATAACAGTCTATTCTCTTGAAGGAAGCGTTGAAGGAGGCCTCATTCATTTCACTGCGAAAGTGTCCAAAGGAACATATATCAGAACCCTTGGGGAAGACATCGCCGAGAAGCTAGGAACAGTGGGCCATCTCATTGCTTTGAGAAGAACATTCGTCGGGGATATTGATGTCTCTAGAGCCAAGAAAGTCGATGACATCAAAGAGGAAGATATTCTTTCGGGAATCGAACTGATTGACCTTCCGAAAATCGAACTTTCTGACGAAGAAGAATGGAAAGCCAAGAATGGTCAAAAGCTCCATTTAGAAAACAAGGAAGATAAGGTTCTGTTAATGAAAAACAATTCACCTGTTGCGGTTTATAAACGCAAAAACGAAAATACCTTTGTTCCTGAAAGGGGGCTTTTCTAGTGAAAGTCATTGAATGCGCGTTCGACAAGATCCCTGAGACCTTTGATGGGGTTCTTCTTTTAGGTAATTTCGATGGGGTTCATAAAGGCCATATCTCACTTGTTAAAGAGGCCTTGAACCATACGGATTCCGTGGGCGCTCTTTTATTCAAAAACAACCCTGCCGATATCTTTGAGAAAGACAAGGAACACTATGTCTTGACCCCTCTCGAAGACAAGATAAGAAGGTTCTCTAACGAAGGGGTTGAGACCCTTTACGTCATCGATAACGACGAATCCTTCTATAAGCACACCAAAGAGGAATTCATCGACTTCCTCCATCGCCTTGGAGCAAGAAGGCTCTGCGTTGGTGAAGATTTCACCTTCGGACATAACAAAGAAGGTAAAGCGAGTGACCTCTCGAAAGAATTCCTGACCTTCATCGTCCCTCTTCTTGAGATAGATGGGAAGAAAGTCGCTAGCCGTTTAATTCATGAATATGTGAAAGAAGGCGAAATCGAAGAAGCAAATAAGCTCCTTGGCTATCAATATGAGATCAAAGGCAAAATCGGATATGGATACGGGAATGGGCACAAGATCGGCTTCCCAACCGCGAACCTTGAGATGTCACTTCCATATCTCTTACCTAAAGCGGGCGTCTACTCTGGTCTCTTCTATCTTAGGGGAGTCCCTCATAAAGCCATCATCAATGTTGGCAAGAATCCAACAGTCGGTCTCTTGAAGCATCGGATTGTCGAAAGCTATGTCAAAGACGTCGATGAAGACCTTTATGGCGAATATGTTTATATCTCTTTCATGAAGTGGATGAGAGAAGAAAAGAAATTCGCTAGCCTCGAAGAACTAAAGAAACAGCTCGAAGAAGACAAGAAAGAGCTTCTTAGATAAAGGAGACATTTATGTACGCATTCATAACCCCAATGCCTTTGGAACATGACGCCCTCGTCATCGATGCAAAGATCATCGAAAGCAAACGATATGGCATCACTTCGGTTTCTTTAGCCGAATATGAGGGAAGAAGATTCATCCTTGCCAAATGCGGCATTGGCAAAGTAAACGCTGCCATGGCCACCCAGAAAGTGATTGATTTATATGGCAAGGAATTAGAAGGTATCATCGTCGTCGGGGTAGCTGGCTCTCTCGATAAAGAAAAAGCCCCTCTTTTTAGAGCGGTCGTTGCTAAAGAAGTTGCGTCGCATGATTGTGACACGACTGCGGTCGGCGATCCATATGGCTTAGTGGAGACAAAAGACGGCACTCAGGTCTTTTTCAAAACCGCGGAAAACATCAACAAACGCCTTCTTGAAGCGGCGGGTGATGCCGTTTTCGAGAACATCATCTCAGGCGACACTTTCGTGGCCGATAACACTAAGAAGAAATGGATGAAAGACACATTCAAAGCTGTCGCAGTGGAGATGGAAAGCTCTGCGGCAGCGATGGTCGCATATAATTCGGATGTCCCATTCGCTTGCCTTCGCACCATCAGCGATGCGGAAAACAGCGCGGACGAATACCCGCTTAATGCCAGAAAAGCCGCTCTTGGGGCAGGGGAAATCATCAGAAGATTCCTTCTTTCTTTCAAATGCTAGAGCAAGGAGTATTTTATTAATATGAAACAATTTATAAAAACAGTCTTATTAGGCATCGCCGCCGGTGCCTCCATTGGTCTAGGCGGACTTGCCTTCCTTGCTTGCAAAGCCCAACCGGAAGCCGGTGCTTTAGGCCATATCCTCGGCTCATTCATGTTCGCGATCGGCTTACTCTGCGTTTGCTCGTTCGGCTTCTTCCTTTTCACCGGGAAGATCGGCTATGTCTTCGATAATAAACCAAAATACCTTCTCGATCTTTTGGCTGGTTATTTAGGCAATATCATCGGTGCTGAGGCGATTGGCTATATCTGCTTTTCAATTCCTTCCTTCCGTAATGGGGCTATGGGAACGGCTGCCTATCAGATTGCCCAAACGAGAATCAACGAAGGTTTCTTCGCTCCTCTTATGTGGGGATTCATCTGTGGCATCTTCGTTTACGTGGCGGTGGACCTTTTCAAAAAGAAACCAGGCGTCACTGGGACATTAGCCCTTATCTTCGCGGTTGCGGGCTTCGTCGTCATCGGAAGCGAGCACTGCATCGCCAACATGTTCTATTTCAGCGCTGCGAATAGCTGGAATTGGCAGACCATTCTTAATGTCCTCCTTGTCACAATCGGTAACAGCTTAGGCTCAATCGCCATCCGCCAACTTGTAAAGCTCACCGAGCCGAAACATGAGCCTGCCGCATAAGTAGTTTTTTAGGAAAATTTTTTCGCCTGAATGTAAAATCTTCAGGCGATTTTTTCATATTTTACAAACGTTTTGAAAGTCTAAATCAATTCTAGGCAAATTGGAAAAATGTAGATATCGTCTTATCTTTACAATTGCTTTACAGTCACTTTTGCCTATCGGTATTTTTTTCCGTTTAGGCTATAATTCGATCAGTGTATCTAAAAAGGCATAACCAGCCAAAGGGGGATAGTTATGGCTAAATCCATGGGAAAGACGATTGCGAACATCGTCATTTTATCTGCCATTACTCTTTCGTGCGCGGCGGTGGCTATAGGCTTTCACGCAATGAACAAAAACGCCCAAGTCGACCCAACCGTGATTGACGGAAGCGAAAAAGAGGGAAGGTCAATCGTTAAGATCGAGAAAACAAAGACTCTCGGACTTATCGACGAATACACTATCACGTATTCGGATAACACGACCTCCACTTTTCTTGTCACGAATGGCAAAGACGGAACCGAAGGCATCCAAGGCTTACCAGGTGAAGATGGCCACACCCCAACGATTGCGGTGGGAGCCAATGGCAACTGGGTTGTCGACGGCGTCGATTTAGGCATCAGGGCAGAAGGCCTTAGAGGCCCACAAGGCGAAGCTGGAAGAGGCATTGTCTCAATCGATAAGACCAATACATATGGGCAAATCGACGAGTACACGATCACATACACAGATAACACGACCTTTATATTTTTAGTCACTAATGGCACAAACGGCGAGCAGGGCATTCAGGGCTTCCCTGGCACCAACGGCCACACCCCAACGATCGCGATTGGCGCAAACGGCAACTGGTTCGTCGATGAAGTTGACACTGGCATTTGCGCGACCGGTCCTGCCGGCCAAAACGGCGCAAATGGCAAATCCGCCTACGAATTAGCGGTGGACAATGGCTATTCCGGCACCCTTGAGGAATGGCTTCTTTCCCTCGTTGGCGCAGCTGGGGCAGTTGGTCCTACTGGCGCAAACGGCAAATCCGCCTACGAATTAGCGGTGGAAAACGGTTACACCGGAACCGAGACCGAATGGCTCACTAGCTTGATCGGTGCAGCAGGTCAGAACGGCCAAAACGGCCAAAACGGCCAAAACGGCATGTCCGCTTATCAGATATATTGCGAAGGACATCTCGATCCAGACCTCAGCGAACCTGAATGGATTGCTTCTTTATCTGGAGAGGACGGCCAAAACGGCATGTCCGCTTACGAAATCTATATCTCTCTTAACCCAGGCTCGACCTTATCCGAGTCTGAGTGG
>JAILRR010000064.1 GCA_024698065.1 Bacilli bacterium | reverse complement strand
AGGAGATTTTAGAATGAACGTTACAGAATTACGCCCTGGCAACTACTTCGAAGATGAAAACACCCTTTATCAAGTTATCGACATCCTTCTCAACAAAACCGCTATGAGAAAGATGGTTGCTAAAGTCAAAGTTAGAAATGTCCGCACCGGTGCTATCACCGAGCTTGCCCGTAACTCCGGTTACGATGTCACCCTCGTCAGCGTCGACAAGAAGCAGATGCAGTACCTCTACGACGGCGGAACCACCTTAGTCTTTATGGATCCAGATACCTATGAACAGGTTGAGCTTCCTAAGAATGGTCTTGAACGCGAAATGGGCTTCCTTGCTCCAAACGGCTTCGTTACCATCAACGCTTACGAAGAAGAAATCCTTGGTATCGAACTTCCAGCCAAAGTCGCTCTTGAGATCACTGAATGTGAGCCAGGCGTCAGAGGCGACACCGTCACCAATGGTGGTTCTAAAGATGCCGTCCTCGAAACCGGTCTTAAGATCAGAGTCCCTCTCTTCATCGAGAAGGGCGAAAAGGTCATGGTTGATACCGTTACCGGCAAATACGATAAGAGAGCCTAATATCGATGCAAATTGAAGTTTGGGTTTTTGTCCTTTCTTTAATTGGCGTTCTCATCGTCGGTGGTGTCATCGGTTTCTTCCTTGCTCGTTACCTTATTCAAAAGCAAATGGAGAAGAATCCTCCAATCACCGAAAAACAAATTCGCACGATGTATGAGCAAATGGGCCGCAAACCAAGCGAAAAGCAAGTTCGCAGCATCATGCACTCAATGAACAAAAACAGATAAGGATTTATCTTAAAGAGTCACACAAAAATGTGGCTCTTTTCTTTTTTTTGCGAAAAATTCTTTTTTCCTCACTATATAGATAATGGAGGGGGATTCGAGTTAGCTTTTCTCGGCCGAGTATCGCCATTTAAATGGTGACAAAGCAACTTGATGAATATTCCCTGCAATAGCCAATCACTATTGTCAGTATCCGCTTGCAAGCGGTTGAGCCGAAGAAACCTCCTAGTTCTTAGGCTTGATTACGCCATAAAGCCTCTTCCCGTCTTGTTATCGTGCGTACTTTTCAAAGGGATGTGCCCTGAGATGTCGAAATAAGAGGGAAGAGGTGCGTGGCTCTGGTCTTCTTGGTATAATTTCCGCATGAAATACAATCCTTGGAGAACCTCTCAATCATATTCTTTCTACATTGTGACTGCTCTATATACGGCAAGTATGGTGGTCTTGTTTTTGCTCGATCTTCTGACGAGCACCCCGATTCTTTGGGGCTATGTCGTAATAGCTACTCTAGGTGAGCTATATTATTTAATAGTCTTTTTCGGAGATTGCCTTTCTTATTGGAAAGGACACGGGCTCAATATCAGCAAAGATAAAATCACATTCTATGACGAAGATAAAAAGGAGCGCATAACGATCAGCGTAGACGACCTTCTCGAGTTTAAGTATGAGAAGAAGGGAAAGATCAGCTTCGTCTATAAAAAACACGGTAGGAATGAGTTCTCTTTCGTTGCCCAAGTGTTCTCAAAAAAGGAATCATTGCTCTTAGACGGTATTGTTGAGTCTATCGCTTCAAAAGACGCGAAGGTCAATCT
Source organism: Bacilli bacterium (assembly GCA_024698065.1). Lineage (GTDB taxonomy): Bacteria > Bacillota_I > Bacilli_A > RFN20 > CAG-826 > UBA4951. The sequence continues at coordinate 33,977 of JAILRR010000064.1, read as the reverse complement.
CCATAAGTAAGTATTAATCGAAAAAAAATGTGCGGCATTGGTTGTCGCACATTTTAATATGCAATGAACTAAATATCTACTAATTAATTACTTCCATTCAAGAGGCTTTTCTTCGCCTTGCCTGATGCGTTGGATGTTTGATGCATGTCTGATAACAAGAAGGATATAAACAACGACTTCAACGGCTATCATTTCCCAACCGAAGCAAACACCTCCAACAAGACCGAAGTCCCACAAGAAGATGTTGAGGACGCCGTCGGCCCCTGGGATTAACCTAAGCAAACAGAAGATTCCACTGATAAGAATAAGAACGGCGCCAGAAAGCAAAGACGCTTTGGACATGACTTTCTTGAAGACGACAAGGAATATGGTGAAGAAGACGGCGAGAGAAATGATGAATCCAAGCCAGCTTGACCCACCAAAGATAGCCATGAAGCAGGCAACGGCTTTGCCGCCTTTGAATTTGAGGAAAGGCGAGAAGCAGTGGCCAAAGGCAGCAGCAGCGCAAACAAGATAGTTGTACAAAACGCCGTCGTCGAAGAGAATCGAACGATCAACAGGTCCGAAGCGAAGGAAAATCCAAGCCATCCAGAAAGCGAAGACGGTCTTTGCAATGTCTAAAACCATTACGAGGATACCGACCTTTTTACCTAAAACACGGCCTGAATTAGTTCCGCCGGAGTTATGAGAACCATAGTCACGAGGATCTTTTCCGAAGAAAACTTTTCCAACAATAACACCAGTAGGAATGCTACCGATCAAAAAGCCCCAAATTATACAGCCAAGGGCAACGGCGATGTTCAGTAAAATGTCCACAATATAATCTCTCTCAAAATGGTCCTATTATTTTGATAATAGCCCTACTTTTTTCAAACAAAGTTTGCTATAATACACTACAACAGACGTATTCCAAACTCCAGCATTATTTAGACTTATGGCCGACGAGAAATACACAGCTAACGACATTGAATTATTATCGGAACTTGAAGGTGTCAGAAAACGCCCTGGCATGTATATCGGCTCCACGAACTTGAACGGTTTACACCACCTTGTGTGGGAAATAGTAGATAACGCTGTTGACGAGGCGGTCAACGGTTTTGGTAAGAAGATCACCGTCACCTTGATGAGGGATGGTTCTCTTACCGTCGAAGATGAAGGACGTGGTGTTCCTGTAGACATCCACAAGCAATCCGGCATTCCAGCCGTTCAGCTCATTTACACGACCCTCCATAGCGGTGGTAAGTTCAATAGCAAGAACTATAAAACAAGCGCCGGTCTTCACGGCGTTGGCGCTACAGTCACAAACGCGTTAAGCGAATATTTGGAAGTTACCGTCTACCGTGAAGGAAAGATCCATCACATCGCTTTTGCAAACGGTGGTCATTTGACGACTCCATTAGAAGTTCTCGGCCCAACCACGAAGCACGGAACTACTGTTCATTTCAAACCAGATCCATCAATCTTTCCTAACACAAAATTCAGTTACGAAACGATTTCATCGAGACTTGAGGAAAAGAGTTATCTCCTCACCGGTGTTCATTTCGTTATTAAAGACCAGATCAGCGGAAACACTCACGATTACTATACCGAACATGGTTTACGCGAATACGTCCAAACCCTGACCATGGACAAAACGCCTATGGCGGACATCATCGATTTGAACGACACTTCGAATCCAATTCAGGTTGAAATCGCCATGAGATGGTGTGTTGGCGACTATGGTGAGAACATCTATAGCTATGCTAACGACGTAAGAACCGCCGATGGTGGTACCCATGAAACCGGTTTTAAAGGCGCTTTGACCAAAATCATCAATGATTGGGCAACCGAAAACGAACTCATTAAACCAAATCAGTCCATTGACGGAAGCGATATTCGCGAAGGCTTAACCGCCGTTCTTTCCGTCAAAGTTCCTGAGAACAAACTCGAATACGAAGGCCAGACCAAAGGCAAACTAGGAACACCTGAGGCTACGGCAGTGGTAAGCAACGCCTTATCGAACTTCATGCCGTATTATCTCACTGAGAATAAAGATTTTGCCGTTGCCCTTATTAAGAAGTGCGCTCAGGCAAAAGAAGCACGTGAAGCCGCTAGAAAAGCTCGTGAAGCAGCAAGAGGCACCAAAAAGAAAGTTGCTGAGATGATTATCAGCGACAAATTAGCCAGCGCCCAAAGCAAAGATTACAAGAACAACGAGCTCTTCATCGTTGAGGGTGATTCCGCAGGCGGCTCCGCCAAAAAAGGACGCGATAGGAGTCATCAGGCCATCCTTCCTCTTAGAGGAAAACCACTCAATACGCACAACGTATCAAACCAAGAAATAATCGATAACCTAGAATTCTCAACCCTTATCCAGACAATTGGTGCCGGTTTCGGGGATGAATTCAATCCAGATGCGAGCCATTATGGCAAGATCATCATTATGACCGATGCTGATACCGATGGTGCCCACATCCAGATCCTTTTGCTGACCTTCTTCTACAATTACATGAAGCCGCTTATAGATCGTGGAATGGTTTACATCGCCCAGCCTCCTCTTTACCGCGTCTTCAAAAAGAGCGATCCAAAGAAACGCATCTATTGTTGGAACGATGAAGAATTAGAAAAAGCCAAACAGAAGATTGGTGCCGGTTATGGTGTCAATCGTTACAAAGGTCTTGGTGAAATGAACGAAGATGAATTAGCCATGACCACAATGAACAAAGAATCTCGTGTTCTTTGCAGAGTTATGATTGATGATTCCCTCGTTACCGAGAAGCGAATCGAAACCCTCATGGGCAAAGACAGCGCTCCACGTTGGAACTGGATTCAAGAGAACATCACCTTCAACGAAGAAGACGAGTTTATTAAAGAAGTGAAGAACTAATCATGGCCAAGAAGAAGATTGAACAACCAATAATCCAAGAGAACATCATTTTTGGCCCTCTCGACCAATTGATGGGCGATAAGTTTGCCATCTACGCCAAAGATGTCATCCAAGATCGTGCGATTCCTGATGCTAGGGATGGTTTAAAACCGGTTCAGCGCAGGATTGTTTACGATATGTGGAATACCGGAAACACCATCGAAAAGCCAACGAAGAAGTGCGCTAGAATCGTTGGCGACGTTTTAGGTAAATACCACCCACACGGTGACTCTTCCGTCTATGATGCCTTGGTTCACATGTCTCAAGACTGGAACGTCCGTTATCCTTTAATCGACTTCCAAGGAAACAACGGTTCGATGGATGGCGATAGTGCTGCCGCCTATCGTTACACAGAAGCTAGACTAAGCGCCATTTCAAACGAGCTCATTGCAGATATCGACAAAGATACGGTGGATATGGAACTCACGTTCGATGACACTTTGTTTGAACCAACTGTTCTTCCGGCTTTGTTCCCAAATCTTCTTGCAAACGGTTCAGAAGGTATTGCGGTTGGTATTTCTACCTCGATTCCTCCTCACAACCTTCGCGAAATCACTTCAGCAGTTGTGTATAGAATCAAGCATCCAGAATGCTCAGTCGATGACCTCATGAGGTTTGTTCCAGGCCCTGATTTCCCAACGGGCGGAATCATCTATAAGTCGTCTTCGCTTGAAGATATCTATAGAAAAGGACGTGGCAAAGTCACGGTTAGCAGCAAAGCGGAAATAGTGACCGACGATAAAGGCGCTAGCCAAATCATCGTTTCTGAAATCCCATTCCACGTTAATAAATCCGTTCTTGTCAAAGCCATCGACAAGATCTGCCACGATAAGACAATCCCAGGCATTTTGGAAGTTCGCGACGAAAGCGACAAAGAAGGACTTCGCATTTCAATCGACTTGAAGAACGATTGCAAACCTGAAGCCGTTCTCGCTTATCTCATGAACAAGACGCAGCTGAAGACTTCCATCAGCGCTCAGGTCGTTGCTATCGTTGATGATAAACCAAAAACTCTTGATCTCCTTTCGTATTGCGATTGCTACATCCAGCACCAGCTCGACGTCATCACAAGAAAGAGTCATTTCCTTTTGAATAAGTACACGGCGCGTTTAGAAATCGTCCAAGGTCTTATCAAAGCGATCAGTATCTTAGATAAGGTTGTTGAGGTGATTCGTAGCAGCCAAGACAAGGCGGATTCAAAAGCGAATATCCAAAGGGAGTTCGGATTCACCGAACCACAGGCTGAAGCCATCGTCATGATGCCGCTTTATAAGCTTTCCCACACCGACATCAAAGTCTTGGAAGATGAGAACGTCAAGCTTAACCAAGACATCGACTACCTCAATGGTTTGTTAAGCGATCAAAGCAAACGTGAAGATGTCATTATCGATAACCTCAAAACCATCGCCAAGAAGTATTCTGGCGAGCGTTTAACTGAAATTCGTGAAGAAGAAACGTCAACCACTCTTGATAAGCGTGACCTCATTGCCAGAGAAACCGTCAAACTCGTCATCACAAGAGATGGTTACATTAAGCGTTCCTCGATTAAATCCTGGAAAGGCTCCGGTGGACAAAACGGTGCCAAAGCAGGTATTAAGACCGGCGACTCCTTTGTGTTCGATGGGGAATGCGATACAACCGACTTCCTTCTTATCTTCACTGAGCAAGGAAACTACCTCTATGTTCCAGTTAACGAAGTCAAAGAAGCCAAATGGAATGACGAAGGCTATCACGTTAATAACCTTGTGAACCTCACTCCAAACGACCACTTGATTGCCGCATTCGCAGTCCGTCATTTCAGACACGACCTATTTGTCGTTCTTCTTTCGAGAAACGGTTCCATCAAGAGAATCCGCTTCGATTCTTTCCCTGTTGTTAGACGTAGCAAGCCAATTTCAGCCATCAAGCTTGAAAAAGGCGATTCCCTTGTCGGCGTTACCTATACGACAGGTAACAGCAATCTCTTTATCACGAGCGAGGATGGACGTGCTTCCTTCTATAACGAGAACGAGATTTACATCAGCAATCCTAAGAGCCGTGGCATGAAAGCCGGTTCTTTCTCCGGAAAACCATTAGCAGGTGTTCTTGCCTTCAATCAAGAAGAGAAAGAAAACAAGATCCTTGTCATCACAGATCGCGGTTCAACGAGAGTCTTCGATACCAACCACATCACCCTTGGAAAGAGACTCGCGAAGGCGAATCCATTCTTCAACATGTTCAAAAAGGAGCCACACCGCGTTGTCTTCATTACCAGAACAAACGGCCAAGTTCCGCCATATACCATTGAGACGGTTCTCCATGACGACAACCGTTATGACATCATCTTCCCTGACTTCTATCTCACACCAACAGATAGATATGCAAAACGCCCAGATAACTTCCCAGCAAAAGACCGCATCGAATATATCTCAAGAGACAATTCTAACTCCTTCTTGATCGATGATTCGATTCAGTCGTTTGAACCTGCTCTCCCGCCGATTGAAGAAGAACAAAAGGAGACTCCAATCCAAAAAGAAGAAGAGAAACCAGTTGTTTATGAGGAAATCTCTCTCTTCGACGATATCCTAAGTTTTGAGGACGATAAGAAAGAATAATGAAAAAGACACCAATTTGGTTCCCGACATATCGCGCTAACTCGATCTTCGAGATTCCAGTGTCTTTCTACGCCGAACATGGCATCAAGGTCATACTCTCCGATTTGGATAACACTCTTGATGACTATCGAATCCAAACCCCAAGTCAAATGACGCTAGAACTTGTTAAAACGCTGAAAGAGGCCGGAATCGATTTCTATATCGCCTCCAACAACACCTCAAAGCGCGTAACACTTTATGGAAAAAGCCTAGGAATAAGGGTTTTCTCCGGTTTGATGAAGCCTTTAAGCGGACCGTTAAAAAAGCTCATTAAGGAAGAAGGCTTCAAGAAAGAAGAAGTCGTTCTCATCGGCGACCAAGTCCTGACTGACGTCAAAGCAGGCAATAAAGCAGGAATCATGACCATACTCACCGAACCAATCAGCAAAGGTGACATCATCTGGACGAGATTCAACCGAATACTTGAAAAAAAGAAGCGCAAAAAGATTCTATCTGAAAACTATAATTTAATTGGGAGGTAGAAATATGAGCATCATCACATCAGTTCGCCGCTGTTATCACTGTGGCAAAGTCCTTCAGGACAAAGATCCGAAGAAAGAGGGGTATATCAACCCGACAGCTTTGATTTCATCTCGTAGCAACGATCTTATTCTTTGCCAGGAGTGCCACGAGGCCCTTCACCAAAACGAAGTTCCTGCAGCCGCCGATGTCTCAGACGAGTTCTTAAGCATGCTCAAAGACGCCAAAAAAGAAGGCGCGACCATTGTCTACCTTGTCGATCTCATCTCATTTGAATGTTCATTCAACAAAGAGGTGCTGGATTTGATTGTCGATCTCCCTGTCGTCATCATCGCAAGCAAATGGGATTTGATGCCTAAAGATATCAGCGTCGAGCGTACAAAAGAATATGTCGCTCATCGTTTCAGAGCCGAAGGATTTAAAAAAGCCAAAGGCACAGATGTTATCCTCCTAGACTACAACAATTCAGCCGATGCAACGCTTGCTTCCGGCATGATTAAGAAAAAGCGCAACGGCAAGAGCGTTTATGTCATTGGCGCCAAAGGAGCCGGAAAGAGTGCTTTCCTCACAAGTTTCCTCAGACAATTCAAAAACACCTCGAATCGCGGCATCTCAATCGGAGCTTACAAGAACACTTCGCTCGAAGTTTGGCAGATTCCGCTCGATGACACATCTTATATTTACGACACTCCAGGTACAGGCGTGAAGAATTCTTTCCTCGGAAAAACTACTTATCCTAAAGATATCTTGGTCACGACCAGAATCACCCCAAGGAAACAAGTCGTTGTGCTTAACGGCAGTTTGTTCATCGGAGGACTTGCGAGAATTGATCCTATCAGCCTTTCTTCCGAAAAGAAGAAAACGACATTCACTTGTTATTTCGCACCAAAAGTCGGTCTTAAGAGTGTTTCTCCGAAGAACGACATGACGGCTCTCTTCCAAAAATACATCAAGAACAAAGCCCTCAAGCCATGTGTTGATTGGTTTAAGTGTCAAAACGACTCTGATGTCTTCGACTTCCAGTTAGAAGAAGACGGTCCAAGGGATATTGGCATCGCTGGCCTTGGTTGGGTTTCCTTCGATGGCGTCAAAGGCGATATCTATAGGCTTTATGTCCCAAAGAATATCGGTGCGTACGCCTCGCGCGCGAAGATTATTAAAGAAAAAGGAACTAAGAAATAATGCTTTCAGCAAAAAACCGTGCATATCTAAAAGGTTTGGCTAACCATTTAAAGCCATCGCTCAATATCGGCAAAGGTGATATCAACCAAAGCCTTTTGGACGTCCTCAGCAACGCTTTAGAAGCCCATGAACTGGTAAAGGTTCGCGTTTTAGAGACCGCATCATCGACGATTGATGAGATTTCGGAGACGCTTTGCGAAAGCGTTGATGCTCAATTCGTCGGTAAAGCCGGACATATCATCACGCTTTATCGACAGAGCAAAAAGAACAAGTCAATCACACTTCCTCATAAATGAACGACAAGATAATCATCTACGGCGGCAGTTTTGATCCGCTTCACAACGGGCACGTAGAAATCGCCATGAAGGCATCTAGCTTTTTAGAATGCCCTCTTTTGTTTGTTCCGGCAAAAAACGCTAGGTGGAAAGACAATGAAGCCTCTCCAGAAGACAGATTGGCCATGCTTGAACTCGCATGTAACGAATTAAACAAAGATGGAAAACAACGATTCTCCGTCTCATGTTTTGAGATAGATGCGCCAGGTGATGGCCCTTCCTATAGCGTTGAAACCGTTCTTCATTTCAAAAAAGAGTATGAGACGCTTTATTTCGTAATTGGAGCAGATCAGGTAAACCTTTTTGATAAATGGAAGGATCCTGATGTTATTGCCAAGAATGCGAAGATCTATTATGTCCCAAGGCATGGTTATCCATTGAACCAGGAAAACATCAAACGTTTCGATATGAAACCAATGCCTTTCAAGGAACATGAGGTTTCAAGCACAGACATCAGGGAAATGAAATCAATCGATTATCCTGACTATATTAGGCACTATGTCGAAGATAAGGACCTTTATTTCATAAAGGCTTTATCTAAATATCTCAAAGAGAGCAGGCTTAAACACTCTCTACGCGTTGCTAATGTCGCTTTAGATATTGCTAGAAACAATCACGAAACTCTCGATTCATTAAAGACATACCAAGCTGCCGTTCTACACGATATCGGCAAATACGTGCCAGATGACGAAGCAAAAGCCATAGTCAGCAAAGTTTATTCAAAAGAGTATTCAGAATATCCTTATTGGGCTCTTCACCAATGGGTAGGGGCATATTTAGCCGAGAAGGAATTTGGAATCAAGGACAAAGACATACTTGAATCAATTGAGTATCATTGCACAGGTCGCGCTAAAATGGGACCTTTAGAACAAACCATCTACAGCGCCGATAAAATCGAGCCCGGTAGGGGATACGATTCTTCAAAACTTATCCAATCGTGTTTAAAAGACTATCATCAAGGATTCTTAGATGTTCTAGCGGCCAATAGAATCTATCTCGCCGAAAAGACGAAAGACACGCCACATAACAACAGTTGCCCTCTTACAGAAGAAAGTTACATCTATTTTTTAGATAAAAAGGAAGGAAACAATTAATGGCTTATCCAAAACTTATCAAAGAAACAAAAGACTTACTCGAAGACAAAAAGGGTGAAGACATAACAATCATTGATGTTAGGGATAGGACGCCTTTCACCGATTATTACATATTGGTTACTGCCCCAAACATGAGAGCAATTGGCGCATACGCAGACGCTCTTGAGGAGTTCTTCCAAAACAAATCAGAAGATCTAAGGCAGAGCGAAGGCCAACCAGAATCAGGATGGGTTTTGGTAGATGCAGGGGAGGTTGTTGTCCACATCTTCTCAGCTCCAAAGCGGCAAGAGATGAATCTAGAAGACTTGTTCAATAGACGCTAGATCGAATCCTCCAAAAGCAGGTAGCCGACGGGTTAAAACCGCCGGTTTTTCTTTAATAAAAATAAGCATATATTTCGTTTTCATTGACACTATTACAATTTAAAAATAGTAAGGGCCTATTTGCCAAAAAATTGAGCGGTGGAAGAAGTAAAAACAAAGGTCAAAAATTTGGGAAAAACGCTTTACATTTCTTACAAGCAGCTACTACTAAAACAGCTGCTACTCCGAGAAAATACTATTACTTCGCATAATAGCCTTTATGTTAACTAAATAGAATATTAATAGCGTTTTTATGGCTTTATAATAATGTTATTTATGAATTATATTGTTAGTAATCAACGCATTTTCCAAGTTATTAACATAATTATCAAAACTACTAATTGCCTACTTTTTGAATTTTGTTAAAATTACTAATCTCTTTGCCTATTTTTGATTACAATTCCAACGCCTGAAAATTCGGTCAAAAAAGCACTTTTCCTTAATCTATTTTTTTATTGACGAAAACACAAAGGCTTTTGTAAAGACTGTTTTCTCCATAGTTTACGATGTTAACGTGTTTGCCATTCATATATTTGTTTAATAACGATGATGATTTTATCGGACTCTCTCTTACGCAACATGGCGGGACTGCTCATAGCTTTCTATCCACATTCCAAAAAGAACCAAGGCAACATTTGCCCCTTCACCAATACATCCATGATTAATTATTTAATATGAATGTTCGTTCATATTTATTATTTTCTAGAACTATATCTATCGTATGCTGAAACAATACGATTCGTTGATACCTGGGTATAAATCTGTGTTGTCGAAATCTTACTGTGTCCCAACATTTCTTGAACGGCCCTTAGTTCAGCACCGTTCTCTAATAAATGCGTCGCGAAACAATGCCTTAACGTATGAGGCGATATTCCATCATCGATACCAGCCATGGCCGCATAGTTTTTAACTTGTTTAAAAAAGTACACTCTAGACACTGGCTGACCCTGTTTATTAAGGAATAGATAATTTGATGTGTGTCCAGGGTTCCTTTTCCTGACACCATTGATGTATTTCTGAAGATAATCTAAGGCAAAAGACGAAACCGGGACGCTTCTTTGCTTGTTCCCTTTGCCATATACGGTGATTATCTGACCAGGAAAGTCTACGTTTTTGAACTGAAGGCTTATCAATTCGCTAACACGAAGGCCGGTTGCATACATAACTTCCAACATCGCGCGATCCCTTTGTCCGCTTTCCTTCGTCATATCCGGAGCCTCAAGCAAAGCTTCGACATCTTCGTTTGGAACGACCAAAGGCAGCTTCTTGTCTTTCTTTGGTTTTTCGAATTCCGGGATATCCGCTTCCATGAGCCCTTCTCCAATCAGAAATGTAAAGAAATTTTTTAAACAGCTGTAACGCCTTAGTATCGTTGAGGCCGCTTTGTTGTCTTCGCCTTCCTTTTGAATGAACTCAGCAATCTGTTGAATCATCAAATCATCTGTTGTCTTAGTCTCTTCAAAATAGCCAAGGAACAGTTTTAAATCCTCTTTATAGTTATCGATCGTCGTCTTTGAAACACCTTTTTCAACTTGAAGATGCTGCAAAAACAAAGAAACCGCCTCTTTAATATCCATTTTTCTTCAAAGCCTCGCTTGCAATCATGACAACCTTCTTGTTGGCTTTTCTATTTAAAGAATCAACGAGCACCTGAGTTTTATCCTCATCGTATTCGCCATCGTCAAATAATGACATTTGAGCATTCCTATCTTTCAAAGGCACAAGATTTCCCGCAGTAACACCGACAAGTCTGATCATTTTGCCTGAGTAGTTATCAGCAAATAGCTTTTTGGCCAGCTTTATTATGTCTTCCGATTCAATAATCGGCTCATTAAGGTTGATAGATTTCGAACTCACCTTAAAATTGGTGTCCTTTACATTTACGACAATTCTTTTACATTTCTTCTTTTCTTTAGAGAGGCGTTCGCCGACTTCTTTGGATAATTCTTCAATAACGGCTTTTATCTCAGCGAAGTCATCCGTGTCGGTCATAAACGTTCTGCTATGGCCAACCGACTTAGGATCAGGCCTTTCCGGGTTGACGACATCATCGCCATATCCATTGATGCTATCTACGTAATAATCGAAACGTTTTCCGAAAAACTTCTTCATTTCGAATTCGTTGTTAACGGTCTCTGAAGCAAAATCGCCAATCGTGTTGATTCCTTTGCTTCTTAAGTGCGCTGCGGTTTTCTTTCCTATGCCAAAGAAGTTGTCAATCGGCAACGGATAGAGCATTTTTTTGATGTCTTTGCGCCTTATTATGGTTATTCCCATAGGTTTCTTCATGTCGGATGCCATCTTAGCGAGGAACTTCGTAGGCCCAACACCTATAGAGCATCTCAAACCTATCTGTTCTAGCAAACCACGCTGTAATGAAGCCAATACGGATAAAGGATCCTTTGTCTTACTGAGCAAAGATGTCATATCAACGAACCCTTCATCAATAGACGCTTCCTCTACCAAAGATGAATAATTCTTCAGATAACCGAAAAAGGAACGCGAAAGCATCTCATAATAAGGATAGTCACCTGGAAGAAATATCCCATTAGGACAAAGCATCCTAGCTTCGCCGATTGGCATCGCGGAATGAACACCATATTTTCTCGCCTCGTAGGAGGCTGTTGAAACAACGCCGCGAGGACCAAGTCCGCCAACGATTACTGGTTTTCCTACGTAATCTGGTCTTCGGATTTGCTCAGCGGTCGCGAAGAAAGCGTTTAAATCTACGTGAACGATTATTTTTGCCACGGAGATATTTTATTTTAGATTTCCCGTTATGTTAACTATTTTATAGAATCTGTTTAAGCATGGTTTCGATGTCTAAACCATATTCTTTTTCTTGTTCGGCTATCGTCGCATGCTGAACATAGGTATTTGGAACAGCAAACGCTTTAACAGATCCTTTGAAGCCTTTTTTGATTAAGGCTGCGCTAAGACTCTCGACAAAGCCGGCTTCGGTTCCATAGGAATCGTAAATATAGATTTTGTCTTTCTTTACAATTTCATCGATTTCTTCAGGTAAAGGATTTAATTTGAGAGCTACGATTAATTCTCCTTGATATCCTTTTTCTGACAAAGCATTCAATAATTGTCTTCCTTTAGGTCCAACGGCAATTACGGCTTCATTCGAATTCTTTACATTTTCCAATTTTACCCAAGGCTTAACCTCAAAACTCTTTTCGTTGATTTCTTTACATTTGAAAAGAGTATGCGGATATCTGATCGCAACAATTCCATGACCTTTTTCCATTGAATAGTCGATAAGACCACGCATTTCTTGAGGCGTTGATGGCATGTAGAGATTCGTTCCTGGAATCGATTTCAAGTAAGCTTCGTCGTAGATTCCCATATGTGTTTCGCCATCTTTACCGACAAGTCCAGCGCGATCGATTAAAAGTGTCATATCAACGTTCATTCTTGCACAATCATGGAGTATTTCGTCATATGCTCTCTGAAGGAATGTCGAATAAACGCAGACAATCGGATGCATTCCGGCCAAATTGCTGGCACCAGCCATGGTCAAAGCGTGTTCTTCGGCGATTCCAACGTCGATCGATCTATCCGGGAAGGCTTCAAAGCTTTCTTCAAGATGACTCCCTTTGATCATACCCGGGCAAACAAGCAAGGCATCTTCGTGTTTTTCCATCTCGGATTTCACTAAATCGCCCACAAAATGAGGCCATGAACATTCCCCGGGATGCATATTTTTTGGTTCGCCAGATTCGATCTCAAAAGGCGTTACGCCATGCCAATAACCAGTTTTATCCTTTTCGGCAGGCTCGTATCCTTTTCCTTTTGTCGTATAGACATGCATGATTACAGTTTTTGTCGCGTTTTTCGCCCGCTTGAAAGCCTTATCAAGCATTTTGATATCGTGTCCATCATAAGGACCCATATAGGTAAAACCGAGGTTATCAAACAAAGTCAAAGGGACCAAAATGCGTTTGATGCAATTCTTCAAAGAATAGCTAAACCTGTAAAACCAGCGACCAACAGCATTTTTCTGAAGAGCGTTCCTATATCTTTCTTTGAAAGAGTTATAGCCTCTAGCCGTCGAGATTCTTCTGAAGAACTTTCCTAAGCCACCAACAGGACGAGAGATCGACATATCGTTATCGTTGATGACGATGATCATTTTCCCGAAACGGCCTGCAATGTGATTCAAAGCTTCAAATGAGAGGCCATTAACCAAGGAACCATCGCCGATTACTGGAACAATGTAAAAGTCTTCTTTTTTGATATCGCGAGCAACGGCAAATCCTTCAGCGGCAGAAAGCGATGTTGATGAGTGACCCGATTCATAACAATCATATTCGGATTCATCCATGCGCATAAAACCTGAGACGCCATCTTTGGAATTTAGGTTCTCTAGGCTTCGGCCGGTCAGAATCTTGTGAGTATACGATTGATGCGAGACATCGAGGATCAATTTGTCCTTTGGGAAATCAAAATTACGATGGAGAGCCACAGTCAATTCGACTACGCCTAAATTTGAACTCAAATGGCCGCCATACTCTGATGTAGCCCTAATAATCTCTTCTCTTATGTCTTGGCAAAGCAAAGCTAAAGACTTACGGTCAAGTTTTTTGACTATGCTTGGGTCTTTTATACATTTTATGTCGATGTGTTCTACCTTCTTTGCCATAGTACTATCAACTTAAAAACTACTAATATTTGACTATTATCTATTTGTCTTTGATAACTTTAATCTTGGCCTCGGCCTCATCTAAAGACTTTTGAAGATCTTTGATGAGAGCGTTACCCTCTTCATAAAGTTTCATGGCGTCTTCTAGGGAAAGAGTCGTGTTCTCGACTTTTTCAACGATCTCATTTAAACGAGCGAGCTTTTCTTCGAAACTAAGTTCCTTTTTCTTTTCCATAGATTACTCCTTGGAGGTGACTTTAGACGTTATTGTACCATCTTTCAATACGCTTTTAAGCGTGTCACCTTCTCTTATCTGTTTTACAGATGTTACTACATTTCCTTTTTGATCCGTCGTCATCGAATAACCACGGTTAATTACATTCCTTGGGCTGAGGGCATCTAACTTCGATGAGAGAGACTTGATTTGATTTCTCGCCATTTCCAATGAATGCCCAATGGACAAATCAAGTCGTTTTGAAAGCTGCTGCACTTCTTCTTTTGCTTTTGCATAATTCGAAGATGGGTTCTTAAAGAACGGTCTTTCACTGAGATGTTTCAGTAAATCCTTTTTCTTGGAAATCAAATTATCTATTGAACCATCAAGTAATTCTTCAGTTCCCATAAGGGCTGCGCGGATTTCAGCCTGGTCAGGCGTTGCGGCCTCTGCGGCTCCCGTTGGTGTGCTCACCCTCAAATCAGAGACATAATCGATCAAAGTAGTGTCGATTTCATGACCGACGGCAGAGATGCATGGAATCTTACAAGCGTACAACTCTCTAGCCAATGCTTCGTCATTAAACGCGCTAAGGTCCTCATTTGAGCCGCCGCCACGAGCAATGATCAAAATATCGATTTCGGTCGTTTCCACTCTCAGAAGGGCCTTTAAAAGTTCTTTTGGGGCTTCCTTGCCTTGGACAAGGGACGGGAACTCGACAATATCACATAAAGGCCAGCGTCTTGTGATGTTCTTGATGAGATCAGCTTCAGCGGCACTGTTTTCCCCTACAATGATGCCAATGCTTTTAGGGAATTCCGGGATTGGTTTCTTATGGGAGACATCGAAGAGTCCTTCGGCTTGAAGCTTCTTTTTAAGCGCTTCAAGAGCCAACAAAGCGGCGCCCTGGCCATATTTTTCAAGCGTCTTGACCGTAAAGTTGTAACGGCCTCTGCCAACAAAAACGTTGATCGATCCAAATGCGATGACCTCATCGCCAGCTTTCGGCTCGAATGGCAAATAGATGTAATTGTCATTCCATAAGACACAGGATATAACACTTTTCTTTTCATCGACCAAATCAAAGAAAACACCGGAGCCATAACGCTTCCAGTTGCTTATTTCACCTTTGACGTAGACGTTATGAAGACCCTCTTCTCCATCGATTACCGATTTGATGAGGGTGTTAATCGCTGTGACGCTATAGAATTGATTTCTTTCCATTAAGCCAAGACCTTATCCAGAATCGCATTAACGAATTTATAGTCGTTATCGCTCAGATATTTCTTAGCCAACTCAACAGAAACGTTAATGATGATGGCTTTATCTGTTTTCTCGACGCTGTAATAAGACTGGCAATAGGCAAGCAAAAGCAAAGCTTGCTCGAGAAGGTTAAGACGGTCGAACGTCCACTTTCTCATGTTCTTCTCAAATATCGGGATGATCTCTTGATAGTGTTTGACCATGGCCAAAACCATTTCCTTAACAAAAAAATCACTATCCTCGAAAGACTGCTCAGTTAAGCCGCTGACGATATCCTCGATTGGAGCTGGGAGCTTCGCTGCAGAATATGTCAGAACGTCATAAATCGCGAAAAGTGCGATGTCATGGGCTTTGTTGCGGGATAGTGTTTTTTCCATAAAGATCAAGCCTCCTGAAATTAAGGCTACTAAGTTTACCACATCTAATAGAAAGAAAAAGGGGTAAACAAAAGGTGCCACCTTTTTTAGATGGCACCAGACATTACTAAAGTAATCTTTTGCGGCTATTAAGCCTTTTTAGCCTTTTTATCTGAAGGCTTCTTTGCAGGTTTTTCCTTAGAGACCCTGATTTCCACGGAAACAGGAACAGTCTCACACATCATTGAAATGCTGTTGGAAACCTCTTCCTGGATTCTCGTGCAAAGATCGGCAATCGCGGTCACGTTTCCACCCACCACAACATCGAGCATCAAATCAACTCGGCCGTCTTTCTTGAAGAAAGCTTTGACCGGGCGGACAGCGGAGATGATGTTGCCAAGACGGGTAAGAGTCTCTCCATAGTTGTTGATTTTGACATTCTGGAGATTGTTACTCGCGATGGTGACGATATTCTCGAAGGCTTTTCTCGAGATACCCATCTTCCCAGCTTGCTGGTAATTGTTGAGATAGTAGAAATCGCTCATGAGTTTATTTTAATGAAAATACCGAAGCAATGAAAGTACTACGCGATAAGTTTGGCAATCTTGGCAGCCACTTTCTCAGCGGTGAAGCCACAGACATCCATGACCTGATCAGCTGGGGCGCTGTAACCGAATTCATCCTGGGAGATGACGTTGTCGGCATATTTGTACCAAGAAAGGCCGCTTAACATCTCGATAGCGACGCGTTTGGCTTTTGGAAGAGTGATGATGGCGTCTTTCTTAGCCTGTGGGAGCTTCTCGAAACGCTCAACGCTTGGCATGGAGATGACGCTGGCTTTGATGCCTTTCTCTTTGAGAAGGGCGGCAGCATCAAGGGCAAGACCGACTTCACTTCCGGTAGCGATGAGCTCAAGGTCGGCTTTCTCCTCCTTCTTTTCGACGTAAGCACCATCTGCAACGGTCTCAAGAGAAGATTTCTCGAGGTTGCGGAGGTTCTGACGGGAAAGGATAAGACAGACTGGGTGATCCTTGGTTTCAAGAGCTAAACGCCAAGCGGCAAAGCACTCTTTGGTATCGGCTGGACGGAGAACTTCGACACCTGGGATGCTTCTAAGGGCAACAAGCTGCTCGATTGGTTCGTGGGTTGGACCATCTTCGCCAACGGCGATGGAGTCGTGGGAGAATAGATAAATGGCTGGTAAGTGCTGAATAGCGCTCATACGGATGGCGTTCTTCATATAGTCACTGAAGACCAAGAAGCAGCCAACGTAGGTGGTTAAACCACCATGAAGCAACATACCGTTCTGGGCAGCAGCCATGGCGAATTCACGGATACCCCAGTTGATATTCTTGGCGGCACGGTGTTCGGCATCGAAGCCTGGATCGCCTGGGATGGCGGTCTTGACGCTCGAGGCGACGTCAGCACTTCCACCAAAGGTGAATGGGATGTTGGCGGCAACTTCAACAAGCATACGGCCACTGGAATTACGGGTAGCCTCTGGTTTCTCGGCGACAGATGGATCGGCGAACTTGAAGGCTTTGACATCGCGCTTGAAGGCGGCTTCGAAGACCTTTAAGTCCTCTGGATGGGCTTTGCCATAGGCGGCATAGGTAGCCTGATAATCGGCATAAGCTTTCGCACCACGCTTGCCAAAGTTCTCATTGAACTCAGCATAGGTGGATTCTGGAACGGTGAATGGAGGGAAGTCAAAACCAAGAGCCTTCTTGGTAGCGGCACCAGCTTCTTCTCCCAAAGGAGATCCGTGGGTGGTGTGGCTTCCGGCTTTTGGAGAACCATAACCGATAACGGTGTTGATAAGAATCATGGTTGGAGCATCAGAATGCTTGTGAGCCTCAGTTAAGGCAGCATCGATTTCATCAAGGTCGTTGCCATCTTTGACTTCGAGGACATTCCACTCCATAGCTTTGAAGCGAAGAATCTCGTCTTCGGTCATGGAGTTGGAAGTTGGACCATCGAGGGTTGAGGTGTTCTTATCATAGATAAGGATGAGTTTGCCGAGCTTCTGCATACCGGCAAGGGAGATAGCTTCCTGGGCAATGCCTTCTTCTAAGCAGCCATCGCCACAAAGACAGTAGGTATAGTGATCCATGATCTTTTCGCCTTCGGCATAGGAACCACGGATTTTTTCTTCGGCCATCGCCATACCAACGGCTTGGGCAACGCCCTGACCTAAAGGTCCACCGGTAGCATCAACGCCTTTGGTCCAGCCATATTCAGGATGGCCTGGGGTCTTGGAGTTGAGCTGACGGAACTGTTTGATATCATCAAGGCTCACTTCATAGCCAGCAACATGAAGCATGGCGTAGAGAAGAGCGCTGTTGTGTCCGCTAGAAAGGACGAAACGGTCGCGATTGATCCATTCTGGGTGCTTTGGGTCAGCGACAAGGTGGTTCTTATAAAGAACGTAGAGGGCTGGTGCGATATCAAGCGCCATGCCTGGGTGGCCACTGTTGGCCTTGTTGATCTCGTCAATAACGAGAGCGCGGATGGCGCTGACTGCGAGCGCATCCTTTTCATTGAAGCGACTAATCATTCTGTTTTCTCCTTAGTAGATTTTTAGTCATTATTTAGTTTAACTAATATTCTTTTAGAATATTATTTATTCCTTCTTTAATTCGATACCAACTGTATCGAGAGCCTCTTGGCTGACTCCAGCCGGGGCTTTGGACATTGGATCCACGGCCTGAAGGTTCTTTGGGAATGCCTCAACATCGCGGATGTTATCGGTGCCGGAGAGAATCATCGACAAGCGGTCAAGACCAAGAGCGAATCCACCATGGGGCGGGGCTCCATACTTGAAGGCATCGATGAACCAACCAAACTTCTTGGCGACGTCTTCGTCGCTAAGACCTAAGAGTTTGAAGATCTTCCACTGCGTGTCGTGGTCATAGATTCTTAAAGTTCCACCACCGGCTTCGTATCCGTTGATGCAGATATCGTAAGCGTAGGCTAAAACCTTCTCAGGATCGGTGTCGAGATATTTGAGATCCTCGTCGCGTGGACGGGTGAATGGGTGATGTTCTGCTGTGTACTGATCTTCCGTTCCTTCGATTTTATCGAACATTGGGAAGTTGATAACCCAAAGGAGGTCGTAGGTTCCAGGTTTTATAAGACCCATTTCTTTGGCGAAGCGGGTTCTTAAAGCGCCAAGACCGAAGTCGACATCACGGCGATATGGCGAACCAGCGAATAAGACGAGATCGTCTTCCTTAAGGGATAAGGTCTCAATCAATTCTTTCTGGGTGGCTTCATCCATGAATTTGGTGAACGATCCGCTTAAAGCACCGCCATTGTATTTAAGGGACATAACGCCCTTAAGACCGAACTTTCTGGCTTCGACTTGAAGTTCATCAAGAACTTTGCGGCTAGTTTCGGTAGCATGGTTAGGAATGACGATGGCACGGATGTACTGGGCATCTTCAAATCCAGCAAAGCTGGTTTTCTTCATGATGGCATAGACATCCTTGAGGGTTAACTCATAACGGGTATCTGGCTTATCGCTGCCATAAGTGTCCATGGCATCCCAATAATCCATACGGCGAAGAGGAAGCTTAACATCGTAATTGACTATTTCTTTGAAATAGCGCTGAAGCATCCCTTCGCAAAGGGTGAGGATGTCATCTTGTTCCATGAATGAGCACTCGACGTCGATCTGAGTGAACTCAGGCTGACGGTCAGCGCGCAAATCTTCGTCACGGAAACACTTTGCAATTTGGTAATAACGCTCGATTCCGCCGATCATAAGGAGCTGTTTGAAGAGCTGAGGAGACTGTGGAAGGGCGTAGAAGGAACCGTGGTGAAGACGGGATGGGACGATATAGTCACGTGCGCCTTCTGGAGTGGCCAAATTAAGGATTGGGGTTTCCACTTCTAAGAAACGGTTTTTATCGAGATACTCATGGGTAAGCTGGACGATCTTAGCTCTGACACGGAGACGACGCTGCATCTCTGGGCGGCGGAGATCAAGGTAACGATACTGAAGGCGGGTTTCTTCCAAAGCATCGGTCTTATCGGCAATTATGAAAGGCGGGTTCTCAGCCTTGTTGACCACTTTAAGCTCTTTGACGATGACTTCGATATCACCGGTAGGAAGCTTTGGGTTTGGAACTTCTTTCTTGGAGACGGTTCCAGTGACAGAAATGACAAACTCGTTTCTGACATCAGGGACTTCAACTCCTTCTTTAATCATGAGCTGGACGATTCCGGTGTTGTCGCGTAAGTCAATAAACTCGATGGCGCCGAGTCTTCTTCTTGTAGAAACCCAGCCAACAAGCTTTACTTCGCGGCCAACGTCAGATAAACGTAGCTCGCCATTGTAATCTGTTCTTTCCATTTGTTCTCCTTTTCAATTACTCTTCGTGGCAATGACAGTGATGATGTTCTTCGTGTCCTTCGTGGAAGATGCTGTCAAGCTCCTCCTGAAGGTTTTCTAAGGAAATCTCCTTCTGTTCTTGGCTTTGGAGATTTTTGATCTTAAGGATGCCGTTGGCCATTTCTTCTTCGCCAACGATGAGGGCGTACTTAGCGCCTAAGTGTTCGGCTTTCTTGAACATGGTGCCGAATTTAAGAGCGGCCAATGGGGTTTCAGTTGAATAGCCGAATGAGCGGCAGGCCATCGTGATTTCGAAGGCAGAATCAAGGACTTTGTCTCCGACAGGCATGACGTAGAGGTCAACGCCTTCTTCAAGATGATCGAGAAGATGGCTGTCTTCCATAAGGCTATAGACGCGCTCTAAACCCATGGCAAAGCCAACGCCGGCTAAGTCAGGTCCGCCAAGGCCTTTGATGAGTCCGCCATAATGGCCACCGCCGCAAACCGCGCCGTAGTCTTTGTTTTCTGGGCTCGTAAGATGGATTTCGAAGACGACTTCGCTGTAGTAATCAAGTCCGCGGACGAGATTCTCGTCGATCTCATAATCAATTCCCATGGCGTTGATGATGTTCAAGGTTTCGTAGAAACGCTTCTCACTCGCTTCGCTGAGATAATCTTTGATTCTTGGAGCGCCTTTGGCGATTTCCTGGTCGTGCTCGACTTTGCAATCGAGGATGCGAAGAGGATTAAGTTTGATACGCTCTTTGCAATCGTCGCACATCTCATCGATATGCTCGCCGAAGTATTTGACCAAAGCTTCGCGGTAAGCGGCTCTGGTTTCGTTGTCTCCTAGGGAGTTGATCTTGAGTTTGACGTTCTCAAAGCCAAGCATCTGAAGGGCGCTGACAGCTAAGCAAATGCACTCGGCATCAGCTCTAGAGCTATCTAAGCCAACTTCTTCGACACCGAACTGGTGGAACTGGCGATAACGACCAAGCTGCGGCCTTTCATAACGGAAGGCTGGGCCTTGGTAATAAAGTTTGAGAGGAAGATCCCCTGCATAAAGCTTGTTTGAGATGATGGCACGCATGACACCGGCGGTGAATTCCGGACGGAGGGTGATGCTGCGGTCTCCTTTGTCAAGGAAGGTGTACATCTCTTTGCGGACGATATCGCTGCCTTCGCCCGTTCCACGAGCAAAGACTTCGGTGTATTCCATCGATGGGACGATTATTTCCTTATAACCGTAGAGTTCGCAAGCCGCTCCTAAGACGGCTTCGATATAACGCATACCGATGGCTTCTTTGCCATAGATATCGTGCGTACCTTTGACTGGCTGGTAATTTGGCATGTAACTTTCCTTTCTATTTCGTTACGCGTTCAACGTTGTAAACGCCTTTGATTTCAAGTATGGTCTGGAAGACCTGTAAGATTGTAGCACTATCGCTGACATAAATGGTGAGGTTGACTATGTCATTCATCGTTTTTTCCATCAAATGAATCTTCAAGTCGGTGACAAGGACTCCTCTGGTCGATAGAGCGCCCATTATGTCGACAAGCAGATTCGGACGATCGTTAGCGTAAATCCTAATAAGAGCCGGGAATTTGGAAGTGAGGCCCAAATCAGGATTCCAATGAACGTCGATTAGACGCGGTTTTCCTTTGGAAACATTGGAACATGATGCCCTATGAACGACAATTCCTTTTCCATTTACGACGTACCCGACGATGTCATCGCCCGGAACAGGAGTACAGCACTTCGCTAAGGAAATGGCGATATTGTCGACCCCGTTAACGAGAACCGGTGTCTTCGAATCGGTATGAACTACCGAGACAAGATTTGGTTTTGATGTTTTCTTACGAACACGGAGGAAATCGACGATGGCAAACGGTGCCGGATTCCTATTAGCAACGAGTTCATAGAGATTTTCGAGAGTCTTCGCGTTGAAATGCTCAAGGGTCTTAGGATCGCTAAGGAGCTTTTCCATCTCCCCTTGACCGATATCCTGTTGTCCAAATGCTTCAAGACAGCTTTCGCGACCTTTGTTAATCGAATCCTCGCGTAAGAAGTCATTCTTCTTCTGCAAATAGCGCCTGATATGAGCTTTGGCCGATGAAGTCTTGGCAATATCGGTCCACGAATCATTAGGACCTGGCGCGTTTTTGGCGGTTCGGATCTCACAGACATCCCCAGTTTTAAGAACCGTGGATAAGGCAGCGTTGGCACCATTGACGACAGCGCCCACCGCGCTTTCGGCAACCTTCGTGTGGATACGGTAAGCGAAATCAAGAACGGTTGAGCCAGCAGGAAGGTCTATGACCTTGCCTAGTGGTGTAAATACATAAACATTAGCGTTGAAGACATCGTGTTCCAAAGCGGCAATATATTCCTTTGCGTCTCCCGATTCGTTTTCAGCGCTCATCGAGACGAAATCACGGAACCAATGGAGTTTTTCTTCGATGTCGCGTTGCTCTTCTTTGGCGTTATAATGCTCGCCTTCCTTATATCTCCAGTGTGCGGCAACACCGCTTTCAGCGACTTCGTCCATCTCCTCGGTTCTTATCTGAACCTCATAGATGTTTCCATCACCAGAAACGATGGTCGTATGCAAAGACTGGTAAAGGTTCGGCTTAGGCATAGCAATGTAATCCTTAAGGCGACCAGGAACAGGCTTATATGTAGCGTGGATGATACCAAGAATGGTATAGCAGTTCATAACGCTGTCGGTAATGATACGGACAGCAAGAATATCGTAGAGTTCATCGAAGTTATAGTGTTTGAGATACATCTTGCGATAAATCGAATAAATCGATTTAATGCGCGATTCCATACGGAACTTGATCTTGTTCTCAAAGAGAAGGTCGGCTATACGCTTTTGGAGAGCGTCGAGTGAACCTTGGCGATCGGCTTCCCTAGCATTGAGCAAAGTAAGGATCTCGTTGTATTTGGTTGGCTCAAGGTATTTAAGGGAAAGATCTTCCATCTCGCTTTGCATCTTGTAGATACCAAGACGGTGAGCGATCGGTGTGAAAACATCGAGGGTTTCTTTAGAAAGGGCCTGTTGTCTTTCAGGCTTCAACGCATCAAGAGTACGCAAATTATGGAGACGGTCAGCAAGTTTAACGATAATAACGCGAACATCTTTCGCCATGCCAAGGAAGATTTTGCGGTGATCCTCCGCTTCAAAATCCTGCTCGGTCCTATGGGAGAGCTTCATACGTTGAATCTTCGTAAGAGAGTCGACAATAAGGGCGACGTCAGGCGTGAATTCGCGTTCGATGTCTTGAATCGTCGCATCCGTGTCTTCGACAACATCGTGTAAAAGACCGGCTGCAATCGTTTCTGGTCCGCACTGGAGAGAAGCGAGAATATAAGCGACTTCGATTGGATGCTGGATATAGGCTTCGCCGCTCTTACGGAAAACACCGGCGTGTTTGTTTGCAGCAAAAAGATAGGCCTTCTCGATCAATTCCCTATCTTTAGGGTTTTTGATGTAGGTGAAATAAAGCTCTTTGACATCGTC
Source organism: Bacilli bacterium (assembly GCA_024698065.1). Taxonomy (GTDB): domain Bacteria; phylum Bacillota_I; class Bacilli_A; order RFN20; family CAG-826; genus UBA4951. The sequence goes on along the minus strand of JAILRR010000064.1, from coordinate 10,645 downwards.
AAAAAAATGCATTGGGTAACCGCCATTAGGCAGTAACTTCTTGCCATCTTTCTCTGGTTTTGGCTCAACTTTGTTAACCATAACAAGTTGATTATACTCTAAAACAAACGATTCTAAACAAGTTTAGAAGGTCTTTTGACATAAAATGTCCAAACTGCGCCTGCCTTTATACTCATTTATCTTGAACGAACAAGCGAGGTCGACTTTCGAATCCAAATCGAAAGAATTCTCGTTGATTTCAAAGGAGAAGAGACGAACATCAGATGATATTTTGACGGAAAGGTATTTACCGTCTTTGATATATGTGAACGTACTTGGGTCAAGATTAGTTAGTAGAAATTTAGGCGTTTCCCAGCAGAAACCAAATGGACCAAAAGATTCGATTAAACGATAACTTTGCATACTACATTCGCCTAAAACTAGTGGAACATAGTTTTGTTTCTTTGGTGAGAGCTTATGTTTCAAAGCAGAGAAGAGCATATCCTTTTTGAAAGCCTCAAAATCCTTCTTGTTAATGGAGACGCCGGCCGCAAAAGGATGTCCGCCTTTCGTAAGCAAAGGAACCCTTACATCGTCAAGAGCTTCAATAACATCGAAACCCTCTTCCGACCTAAGAGATCCAACAAGGACATCGGGGTTTTTGTTCATTTCAGAAAAAACACAAACCGGTTTCTTATAGACGGAAAGAAGCTTTGAGGCGAGAAGACCGTTCAAGCCTTCTGGCATATTGGCCTTCACCACTATTGCCGCATCCGTCTCATTGATCTCGATGGATTCTTCTGCTTCTTTGGTGATTTCTTTTCTTCTGGCATTGACCTCGTTGAGATATCTGGCCAAAGCCACTTTGTCGCTAAGATCATTGGCGAAGTAATGCAAAAGCCTATTAATCTCAGTTCCTTTTTCTAATCTTCCGACCGCATTGATTTTCGGGCAGATCTCCATCTGGAAGGTCGAAACATCAAAGATGCGTTTGTCTGTCAGAAGGCTGATGACCTCTGGAGGTTCTTTGTTAACGATTTCGAGCATGAGACGGACTATCTCACGGTTATGTCCCCTGATCGGCATCATGTCGCTAATAGTCGAGATGGCGCCTAAAACAAGAAGATAACTATCAACCTTCTTTAGCAACGCTTCGCTAAAAAGGAAGGAAAGATATCCGGCACTGATTGGATATTCACCATAGGAGAGAGTTTCAGGATGTATGACGATGTCGCACTCAGGCTTAACGTCATCAAATTCATGGTGGTCGAGGATTATGACCTCAACACCAAGTTCTTTTGCGCATTTGAGAGCCTCATGGGCTGTGACACCGTTATCACAGGTAAAGATAATAGAGAACCCTTTAGCGGCGATCTTTTTGACGTTTTCAACCGTCAGTCCATAGCCATCGAGGTATCTTGATGGGAGATATCCACTGGCATCGATGCCAAATTCCTTAAAAGACCTTAATAAGATAGAAGCGCTACAAACGCCATCGGCATCGTAATCGCCATAGATAAGGATCTTCTCTTTGGCATCGCGGGCTTTTTCCAAACGCTCAATAGCCTTTTTGACGATCGGATGATCATCTATGAGAGGGATTGAACGAAAAGAAGGAGGAAGTATGAGTTTCTCATACTCCTCCCTCGAAAGACCGTAATATGTGAGTAAACGTTCGAAGAGGCCTTCCATTAATCGTTGATACCGATGAAGATGGCTTCCTCTGGCTCACTGCTCTTACGATGGTTGTTCTTATCGTTGGCACGTCTCTCTTCGAGAGCTTTCTTGCGGCTAGCAGCAACGGAATCGGTCGCTTTCTTGATGTAGACGCTGAGGAATTTGCTTGTTGGAACAAGAATGAAGAGAACTGAAACGATAGCGAAGGCCAAACCGATAAGTCCACCGACGAAGATGAATGCGTATTCGCGTGGTCCAAGGATGGCAAGGGCTAAGCAAAGGCCGGCGATGAGCGAAGCGAAGATAATGATTTCCAAAGCTTCCTCGCCATTGGCTTTGACAAGGCACTGATTCTTGAATTCAAGAGCACTCTTATCGCGTTCACGGGAGTCTTTGACTATCTCTTTAGCTCTATTGAGGGTGAAGAGAGCGGCATATAAGGCAGCTAAAGCAGCGATGGCCGCACCAATTGAGGCAAGCGGAGTGACGGCGATTCTCGTAAGAGCGAAGAAACCGACAACCAAGACGCTTGATCCAAGAGCAATGACTGAAGCCATGAAGCCACGGGCAAGGCCAAACCTCGCGATAAGGTAGACAAAGGCGATAGCAACACCGACGCCAAGTCCGAGATAGACGGTACCAAGGTTTGGAGTTCCAGCCTGGTAGAAAACGGTGTTGGCGCTGGCATAGACGCTGTTATCGCTGGTGAAGGTGGTAACGGCTTCTTTGACGGCGTCAGAGAGTCTTTCAAACTGGGTTCCAGAGACGGTGAATGTCTTGGAAGTGTCCATCTCATCGAAGTAAACGCTGAGAGGGATCTCGAAATCGTAAACGGTGTAAGTAGTCTCATCTTCGTTGAGGTAGACCTCTCTGGTTTCAAGGGTCATGTTTTCTTCGGAGGTGAGATCAGCGATGGTTTTGCCATCATATTGGATGAGGGTAAGGAAGTCATCCATCATCTGCTGCTTATCAGCGAGTTTCTTGGTTGAATAGGATTCTTTGTTGATCCAGTATTCAACGTTGATGGAAGTCGTGTTGTCATAAGCGCCACTGTAATTGAAGGCGCCAACTGTCGCACTCATCACGGAAACGCCAGCGATGGCGGCGATGAGAAGAGCGAGCGCGCCAATCATGAATGGAGTCTTATGCTTGGTGAAATCCTTATCGGCTAAAGCACCATAATATGTCTGCTTTTCATCTTTGAGGGCATTTGGAACCTTGGCTGGATCGACACCCAAGAGACCTTTGAGGTGTTTCTCGGTGTTAGTATCGTTAGCAAGGAGCCACCCTTCGATGCGAAGAAGGATAATGTTAAGGATAAGGCCAAAGGCAGATGTCAAAGTGAGAGCTAAGCCAAGGTTGCCGATGGTTGAATGGACGAAGCCATAGAGGCAAACACCGATGATGATCGAGATAACGGAGATATCGATGGTTGGCCAAAGAGACTTCTTAGCGGCTTCTTGATGGGCTTTCTTAAGGGTACGTCCTTCATAAAGCTGTTGTTTGACTTTGTGGAAGTAATAGATTCCACCAAAGGCAGTAACGATCGCGCCAAGTCCGAAACCGGCAAGAGCGCCGATACCGAATTGAGCACTGAAGTAAGCGAATAAGAGAATAGCACCTTCCACTGCGACGGCGGCATTGCTAAGAATGGCAACGGCACCAATGTGGTAGAAAACTGCGATGAGAGCGACACCGATGACCAAAGCGACGATGGAAGCGATGGCGCTTGGACCGAAGTTGATGGCAAGATGCCAATCACCGGCGGCGGTAAGAGGATCGACGCCAGCGGTTACGATGGTCGAGTAAGCGAAGTTGACATCGTAGTTGTATTCTTTGGCGTTGAGAATATCGCGGTAGAACTTAGCGGCTTTGTAAGCGGCATTAGCTTTGTTTGGGTCGTAGTTGCCGTCTTTGATAGCGGCACTCGATGGAATGAGCTGAAGTTTCTTGAAGTTGTTATCAGCATCAGCCTGATCGACGAACCAAGCATTGTTTGCATCCTCACCGAAGAGAAGACGGGAAGCCATATTTGGGCTATAGTCCTCAGCGGTACGGTCTTGAACGGCAGCATAGCTGTCGGCTTCTTGTTTATGATGCCAGAGAACCAAGAGGCAGGATTTGCCTGGGGTGGTAACGTGACCATCCTCATCTTGTTCTTCTTTGACGGTGTGTTCGGTGCAGAACTTAATGAGCTCGTTGAGCTTTCCATTCTCGCCCTGGAACGTTTCTTTGACAGGAACGGTGACGACTGGAACTGTGTTGACGTATTCAATCGCGGCGTTAGTTCCTTCTTCGAATAAGCCGTTATCGGCGAAATCGATGCTGTTAGGAGCTTCCGACATGGTATCTTCGTCGGTTGTGCCGGCTTCGACGGTGACGTGCTGTCCGCTATAAGCTAAGTAAGTCTGAAGGTAGTTGTATTCGACTTCGTCGCTGCCCTGAGTACGGACAGAGACCTTAACGGTGTTGAAACCTTCTTTGGCAACGGTCGCATTGATATCCCAGAATTCGAGACGATCCTCGATTTCTTTGGCGACTTCGTTGACAGCTTTGTAGTTATCGTTTTCAACGTAGGTAGCAACACTAGCACCATCAAGGGTGGTTTGCTTTTCAGAAATACGGAAATATAAATCCTTACCGCTTCCGTAGGAAACGTCAGTATCCATTTTGCTCAATGATGAGGTGATGGTTGCACCAACTCCGATGAGCAAAGAGGCGCCAAGGAACAAATAACCTAATGTTCTCCGCATAAATATCCTCCAACTTTTGCACTGCACAAAAAATGTGTTTAGCAAGCGTTTATAAGTCTACCCCATACGCGAGCGTACGCACAAGAGAAAAAGCACTTTTGAGTCAAATAGTCTCAAAAGAGCGACCATTCGTGGGCGATTTTCAGGTGTTCGTAGGCCTTAGTGGTCGCTACGCGGCCACGAGGCGTTCTATTGATAAGGCCAATCATCAAAAGGTATGGCTCATAAACGTCTTCTAAGTTTGTGATTTCCTCGCCGATTGAGGAAGCGATGCTCTCTAAACCAACCGGTCCGCCTTGGAAACGGTCGATGATGGCCCTGAGATACTTGATATCGACATCATCAAGACCGAGGTCATCGATTTTTAGGGCATCAAGGGCTCTATTTGCTAGGTTGGCATCGATTTTGCTAAGTCCTTCGAAGGAGGCAAAATCGCGTACCCTCTTATAAATACGGTTGGCGATACGCGGGGTGCCACGGCTTCTTTTCGCCAAAAGCTCCACTGCATCTTTATCGATCGGCATTCCAAGGACTTTAGAGGTCCTTTCAATGATTTTGCCAATCTCTTCGACAGTATAGAAATCGATTTTCGCGCTGATGCCAAAACGGGCACGCAAAGGCGAAGATAGGTCGCCAGCACGCGTAGTCGCGCCAACAAGCGTGAATGGCGGCAAAGCCATATTGAGGGATTTTGCGGCGCCATCCCTATTGATCATGATCGAAAGCTGGAAATCCTCCATCGCCCCATAAAGGACTTCTTCAATATGGCGAGGAAGCCTATGGATTTCATCGATGAAAAGGATATCGCCAGGTTCTAAATCGCATAAAATGGCGGCCAAATCACCGCTTTTTTCGATGGAAGGTCCATTAACGACGCGGATGTTTCCACCCATTTCATTGGCAATGACGTAAGCCAAGGTTGTTTTGCCTAAGCCTGGCGGGCCATATAGTAAAACGTGATCGAGGCATTCTTCTCTTTTCTTAGCGGCGCCGATAAAGACACCGAGGTTCTTTTTAAGGGCGTCTTGCCCTACATATTCTTTGAGATCCTTCGGACGCAAAGTGACGTCGGTGGTACTGTCACCGCTTTCTCTTCTTGCGTCAAGAAGTCGCTCTGATCCTTTGTTTTCGGTCTTTTTCATGGTTATTTGAGTTTCTTAAGAGCCATACGAAGAACCTCTTCGTTAGAAAGCCCTGGCTCATTGATGGAAGCGAGAGCATCATCGATGGCTTTGACTTTGAAGCCAAGGGCCTTAAGTCCTTCCCTGACTTCGTCATATTGATTAGGGTTGGCTTTGGCACCACCGCCCATATCCGCAAGCCTGCCTTTGAGGTCGAGGATGATTTGGGCAGCCGCTTTTGGGCCGATTCCAGGGAGTTTTTTGAGGAAGGTCGTGTTGTTGGCGGCGATTGCCTTCATGAGGTCGTTAGGATTTGTCGCCCCTAAAGCAACAACAGCGGTCTTAGGACCAATGCCTTTGACTTCGATGAGAGATTCGAAAGCCTCTTTCTCAAGTTTGTCTTTGAAACCGACGAGATAGTGGTCGTTTTCATTAAAGACCTCATGGACATAAACGGTAGTTTCTTCTTCGTAAGCGAAATCTGAAGTACGGGCAACCAAAAGCTCGTAAGCGATTCCACTAGGCAAAGCAATAGCAATGCTCTCTTTGCCAATGTTGACGACTTTTCCGGTGAATGAGTAATACATGTTTAGCGGTATACCCCAATATAAAGAAAGAAAAGACCAAAGCAGATGGCGACCGCCACTAAAGAGAGGATCGGAATCAGGAGTTTGTTTTCTTTCATCGATTAATTATACAAAAGAGTTAGGTGACTTGATACATCAAGTCGTGTAATCGAAGACGAAATCGCCAATCTGAACTTTGTCACCATCTTGGGCGCCGACTTCTTCGAGTCTTTCTTCGACTCCGATATTATCGAGATAGCGAATAAGACGGACGATGCCTTCATCGGTTGTCGTGTTGATAAGAGCGGCATCGCGTTCGACTTTTTCGCCTTTGATGATCCAGCCATTCTCGCCACGAAGGATCTTATAATCGGATTTTCCTTCGATCTCGCGGGCATCATAGACTTTCATCTTCGTAGCCTCGTTGACTCCTTTGATTGGGAATTCTGGAGTGGTTTCAATGAGTTCGATGGCTTTTTTGAGAAGGGCATCAACGCCTTCATGGGTAAGGCTAGATAAAGCAATCGATTCGAATCCGAGTTTCTTGTCGAATTCTTTCTTTCTCTCCTCCGCGCCTTCGGCATCCATCATAGATGCGACGACGATTTGCGGGCGTTTTTCAAGGAAAGCGTTATAGGCTTTGAGTTCTTCGTTGATGGCAAGATAGTCCTCATAAGGATCTCTTTCGCTATCGGCCATAGAGACAAGATGGATAAGGATTCTCGTTCTTTCGATATGGCGGAGGAATTGGATACCAAGTCCTTTTCCTTCGTGAGCGCCTTTGATGAGACCTGGCATATCGGCAAGAACAAAACTCCTGCCGTCTTTGAGATAGCAAACGCCAAGATTAGGGACCAAGGTCGTGAATGGGTAATCCGCGGTTGGGACATTAGCCTTGCTAACGACATTGAGGAAAGTCGATTTGCCAACGCTTGGGAAACCGATTAGTCCGGCATCCGCAAGAAGCTTGAGTTCAAGGATGAGACGTTTTCTTTCGCCAGGATGTCCGTTTTCGGCAATGCGAGGGATTCTGTGTCTCGAAGATTTGAAGCAAGCGTTGCCTCTTCCTCCGCGTCCCCCTTTGGCGGCAAGGACCTTCTGACCTTCTTCTTTGATGTCGGCTAAAACACGTCCGGTGCTCTCTTCGGTAACTATCGTTCCGACTGGCACTTCAATGACGATGTCTTCGGCGTTACGGCCATATCTCATCGTCTTCATTCCTTTTTCGCCATCAGCGGCGATGAATGTTCTGGAATGACGGAAATTGTAAAGGTTGTTTAAGTTGGCTTTGCCAAGGAAATAGACGGAGCCACCACGGCCGCCGTTTCCTCCATCTGGTCCGCCTTTCGCGGTGTTTTTGTCACGAAGGAAAGAGATGCAGCCGTCGCCGCCTTTTCCGCTTCTGACTTCGATTATGCAACGGTCGATAAGCATATTAGGCCTCTTTCCTCTTTAATGACTCCTTCTCTTCGACAGAGAGGATGTAATTCTTCTTATTCTTCTTGATGCGTTTCATATCACCGATGAAATCCATCGATGCTTTGGTCGCATTATTGATGGTCGACTTCTCGCCATCGTTCCAAACGCAAGGGACCTCTTTGATGTCAAAGCCATTGAGATGGCAGAAATAGAGATATTCGACATCAAAAGCGAAACCATCGATAATCTGGTGTTTTGCAAGAGCTTTGGCCAAGTCTTTTCTGAAGAGCTTGAAACCGCACTGCGTCTCGCTGTATCCAAGGTGGAAACGGGTTCTGATCATGATGCGGCTGACCCAGCTGACAAAACGTCTTTTGAGGGTTTGTTTGGTAGCAATCTTCGCGCCTTTGCAGCGTCTAGAGGCAATGAAGCCATCGTGCTCGGCGATATGAGGAAGTATGTCTTCCATGATATGAAGGTCGGTCGCGAAATCGGCATCCATGAAAAGGACGTAATCACCATCGGCCTCAAGGAAGCCGTGTTTGACGTTATGGCCTTTGCCAAACTTGTTCTCGCAAGGGAGAATCTTGACGTGCTCATCGAATCTTTCGATAAGCATCTCGGCAAGGCTCACATTCTTGTCATCGCTCCCATCAAGGACAACCAAAAACTCGAAATCGACCCCTAAGGATTCGAAATACGAAAGACCGATTTTCTCGATGTTCTCGAAACAGGTCTCACTCTGGTTTTTGCATGGAATGACGATGCTGATCTTCATAGCGTCTATAATATAGCATTTTTTGTTTTAATGAAACAAAAACGGGCCTTATGGAAAGACCCGTTAAAGTTCAGTTTTGGCCGAATTAGTTGGCGTAGACGGAAACTCTCTTTCCCTTCTTGCCAACGCGCTCGAACTTAACGGTGCCATCAATAAGGGCATAGATGGTATCGTCTCCACCTTTGGCGGTGTTGATGCCAGGATGGATACGGGTTCCTCTTTGTCTATAGATGATGTTGCCAGCAAGGACGTGCTGACCGTCACCGACCTTAGCGCCAAGTCTTCTGCCAGCGGAATCACGGCCGTTCTTGGTGCTCGAAACGCCTTTCTTGGAGGCGAATAATTGGAGATCAATGATGAATTTCATTCTTCCTACTTCCTTTCTAGAGTCACATGCTTCGGATATGAAGCAGCGACATCTTTAATCTGGGATTCGATCGTTTCAGTAACGATCTGGTCGTGGACGCTTTGCTTGCCTTTGACAAGTAGCGTCACATTGCCTTCCTCTACTTTCGCCTCATATAGCGACGCATCATCTGTGAAGGCGTTTAGGCCTCCGAGGACGATCGCGCTGATGGCGGCACAGACTAAGTCCTCGCCATAGGGCGCGCTATTGGCGTGTCCTTTGACGGTCAAGGATTTGAGGTCTTTGTCACAATAGACGAACGTAGCTTTTATCATTAGGCGTTGATGGCTTTGACAACCAAACAGGTGAATGGCTGACGATGGCCGTGTTTACGACGGACGTTAGCCTTGGCTTTGTAACGGTAAACGACGAGTTTCTTGCCTAAACCCTGCTTCTCGACTTTGGCAACAACGGAAGCACCCTTGACGTAAGGATCGCCAACCTTGTTGGTTTCGCCGCCGATGAAGAGGACTTTGGAAAGGGTAACGTCTTTTCCGGCTTCGGCATCAAGTTTCTCGACGAAAATCTTATCGCCGACTTCAACTTTGATTTGTTTACCACCAGTTTCAACAATGGCGTACATGCTTGTTCCTCCTTATTAGCTTAAGACTCGCTCCGTGCGGTTTAATCACAAGTGATTAATTAGGTACCGTAGAAATGCGGTTGAGGCCCCTATGGAGGGCGACAACGTGATTATCATACACGCACACATAGGAAAAGTGAAGAATTTTCGAACAATTGTAAAAAGATGTTTCTTTGAAAAGATTCTTATCAGGCTAAGCGTCCAATGTTCCAAGTGAAGGACCATCCGCCAGGTACTTTCGCGGTGCCTTTTGAGGACTTAAGAAGTCGATAGACGACCACCGCCACAATGCTGATTGCCAAAACAGCCATGACAGCCGTTAAAGCCATCGCCTCCCCCGGACAAATCTTTTGCCTCTCGATAAGTGTGAGTTCTCTTCCGTTCATGAATGTTACCTCCTCACTTCTCATATAGAGGGATTCGAGCGGTTTTTCGGGAAAAAAAGAAAAACGCCCTCATTTGAGAGCGTTATTCAATTGCTAATTTATAACGATGCCAGCTTGTTTTTGAGCGATTCGAGAATTCCTTTGTTTTTCTCAAGTTTGGCTTTCTCAAGATCGACTTTCTCTTTCGGAGCCTTGTTGACGAAGCCTGGGTTTCCAAGCATCTTCTCGCTACGACTGATTTCGAATTCGAGGGTCTCTTTTTCTTTGAGGAGTTTCTCTTTGAGGATGGTTGGATCGACATCTTCCTCAACCATGAGCTCGTAGCCAGGGTAAAGGAAGCTCGAACCTCCAAGGCTATCTTTCTTGATTTCGTAAGAGGAAGCGAAGGTAAAGCGCTTGAGGTATTCGCCAGAACCAGCGAACGGTTCCTCTGGCGAGACGATGAGTCTGACTTTGGCGTTAGGTGCCATGCCATTCGTGGACTTGTAGTTACGGATATCCTTGATCATGCCTTCGAGAACAGCGACTTTCTCAACCGCTTTCTTGTTGATGAGGTGACGGTCGTATTCAGGATATGGCTCTTCCATGATGCTCTTCTTGTGGCCCGGGAGAGAAAGATACATCTCCTCGGTGACGAATGGAGTGTATGGATAAATCATGAGGATGATGTCCTTCATGACGGTATAAAGAACGTCTTTGGCGACATCGGCTTCCTTGCCCTCGTAAGACAAAGAGATCTTGCTCATCTCAAGATATGAGGAGCAGAAATCGTCATAGACGAAGTCATAAAGAATCGATGAGGCCTGACCAAAGTGGTATTTGTCCATTTCGGTACGGACTCTCTTGATCGTGCGATTGAGCTTATCGATGATCGCAGCGTCAAGGACACCTAAACTCTTCTTGTCGATGGCTCTTGGGGTGTAATCCTCACCGAGCACGCCTTCGACATAACGGCAGGCATTCCAGATCTTGTTGAG
>JAILRR010000045.1 GCA_024698065.1 Bacilli bacterium | reverse complement strand
GAGGTACCGAACGATGGCGGCAGATGAGACCCATCGCTTTGAACTAGTCTCCCCATACAAACCTACGGGCGATCAGCCTGCAGCTATAGCCAAGATTTTAAAAGGCGTTGAAGAAGGCAAAAAAGTCCAGGTCGTTTTAGGTGCGACTGGCACTGGCAAGACCTTCACTGACGCGAATATCATCGCTGCCTTGAATAGACCAACATTGGTCCTTGTCCATAACAAAACCTTGGCCTCGCAGCTCTATGGCGAATTCAAAGAGCTCTTCCCTCATAACAGGGTTGAGTATTTCGTTTCGAACTTCGACTTCTATCAACCAGAAGCGTACATCCCAAAGACCGACACCTACATCGCCAAAGACGCGATGATGAACGATGAGATTGAGATGATGAGGACAAGCGCGGTTAACTCCATCATCGAACGTCGTGACACGATTGTCGTCGCTTCGGTTGCCGCTATATATGGTTTAACCGACCCAGAGGAATACCGTGGTCTTGTTTTCGAAGTCCGCGTTGGTGAGACCTTAGACAGAAAACGTTTCTTCGACAAACTCGTTGAAGCCCAATATAGCAGGAACAATTTCGATTTGGCCCCAGGCAATTTCAGAGTCCATGGCGACATCATCGATATCTGCCCAATGTACACATCCGATTACTATATCCGCATCGACTGCTTTGGTGATGACGTTGAGAAGATCTGCGAAGTCGACAAATTGAGCGGAGAAGTCCATAAGAGTTATCTTACCTTCCCTATTTACCCAGCCTATGACCATGCTTCAACGAGAAAACGAATCGAAGAGGCCTGCGTCACCATCTCCGAAGAGCTTGAAGAACGCCTCAAGTATTTCCGTTCCGAAGGAAAGCTCCTCGAAGCAGAACGCCTTGAAATGAGAACAAGACAAGACATGGAATCCCTTAAGGAATTCGGTCGTTGCCCTGGTATTGAGAACTATTCCCGTCACATCGATAAACGTAAACCTGGCCAAAGGCCATTCTGCCTTATGGACTATTTCCCAAAGGATTATCTCCTTATGGTCGATGAGTCCCATGTCAGCTTCCCACAAGTCAAAGGCATGTATAACGGAGACAGGTCAAGAAAAGAAACGCTTGTCGAATATGGATTCCGTCTACCAAGTGCTTTGGATAACCGCCCTCTCAATTTTGCTGAGTTTGAGGGGCTCATGCCTGATGCGGTGGTGTGCACATCTGCGACCCCAGGCGAATATGAACTCAATCTCTGTGGCCACGAAGTCGCAGAGCAAATCATCCGCCCAACTGGGCTTCTTGATCCAGAGATCGAAGTCAGGAAACCTCTTGGCCAGATTGATGACATCATGGCGGAGATCAAAGACCGCATTGAGAAGAAGGAGAGGGTCATGATCGTCACCCTCACCATTAAGATGGCGGAAGATCTCACTGCCTATCTCAAGAACGAAGGCATCAAAGTCACATATCTCCAAAACGAGACAAAGACCCTAGAAAGAACTGAGATCATCTACCAGCTAAGAAAAGGCAAATACGATGTCCTTGTCGGCATCAACCTTCTTAGAGAAGGTTTGGATATTCCTGAAGTCTCGCTTATCTGCATCCTTGATGCGGACAAAGAAGGCTTCCTTCGTTCAACGACTTCCCTCATTCAGATCACAGGACGTGCGGCTAGAAACGCACATGGCAAAGTCATCATGTATGCGGACACGATCACCCGTTCGATGAAGGAGTGCATCGATGAGACGAATCGCCGTAGAAGCATCCAAAAAGCCTATAACGACGAATACGGCATCATCCCAACGACCATCATCAAAGAGATTAGACCTCCTCTTAGCAATAACGACAAAGAGGAAGAGGATATTTCCAAGATGGCTGGAAAGATGTCGAGAAGCGAGATTGAGAAGCGTCTCAAGTCACTTGAGAAAGCCATGAAAGAGGCCGCAAAGAATTACGATTTCGAGAGAGCGGCGGAGATTCGTGACATCATTCTTGAGACAAAAGCCAATCTCGGAAAGTAAAGAGAGCACTATTGTATAGTGAATCTTTGATTGCGAAAAAGGTTTAACTATACTAAAGTTATCTAGCGCATTCAGCGTTCGGAGATTATTCGTAATATGAAGTGGTATGACATCTTATTTATCATCGTCGCTCTTATATTGATCATTTTGAGCTTGCTCCAAGGCGGTAAGTCAGAAGGTGCTTCTGGCGCTATCACCGGCGGTGGACTCAACGTTTTCGTCAAGACCAAGGAACGTGGTTCCGAGAAAGTCGTCAGCTGGCTTACCTTCGGATTCGCCGTTCTCTTCCTCTTCCTTGCTCTTCTCATCATGATTCTTAATACGGCCGACAAAGGTTCGGGCGACAATGCCACAACCGCATCGGAACTTGCGATGGTCTTAAGAACCCTTAGATAATCGAGAAAGAATAATCGATAGGCCAGATGACATTCTGGCCTTTTTTAATGAAATTAAAACCTCTAGGTGATATGTTAAGGTTAACTATGGAAATCAAAGAATACGTCCTTCAAGAAAAGGAAAGAATCAAAGCTGAAGTTGCCTCCATGTCTGAGGCGCCTGTTCTCTCGATCATCACGGTTGGTCATAACCCAGCCAGTGAGTCCTATGTACGCGGAAAGAAGAAAGACTCCGCGGAAGTTGGCATCACCGCCATCCAAACCCAATTCGAGGAAGATGTTACGGAAGAAGAAGTCCTCTCCCTTATCAGAAAGCAAAACGCCGATTCTTCAATTACCGGCATCCTCGTTCAGCTTCCTGTCCCAAAGCACATCAGTGAGAAACACATCAACGAAACCATCTCCCCAGAGAAAGATGTTGATGGATTCGTCCTTGGTTCCAAATACATTTGCTGTACACCTAAAGGAATCGTTGATTACCTTTCTGCCGACGGATTTGATTTCACTGGCAAAAACGCGGTCGTTTTAGGAAGAAGCGAGATCGTTGGCAAACCGATGGCGAGACTTCTCCTTAACAAGAACTGCAACGTCACCGTCCTTCATTCGAAGACGAAAGAAGAGGATAGGCGTATGTATCTTAAGAACGCTGACCTCATTGTGGTCGCTATTGGTAAACAAGCTTTCGTCGATCATACCTATGAGCTTAAACCAACCGCTTGGTTAGTCGATGTTGGCATCAACAAAGGCGAAGATGGCCATCTCCATGGCGATGCTGAGCCAAACCTTCCAATCGCTAAGCAAACACCTGTTCCTGGAGGAGTCGGACTTCTTACGAGGCTTGCTCTTCTTAAGAACCTCATGGAAGCGAAAAAGAACTAAAACACAAAAAGAAAAGAGGCTGCAAATAAAATGCAGCCTCTTTTTTGTTTCGTTTGCTATTCGTTGATGATCGTGACTTCGGTGCTCACGGTTTCTTCAGGCTCTTCATGAGCCTCTGAGATGTTGGCATCGATGACGTTCTCGTTTGGCTCCTCTGCGCCTTTGGCTTTGAGGATGGCTTTGATGACGTTGATGACTTTGAAGACAGCGGCGACCATGAGGGCAAGGCCAACGATGACGAGCATGATGCTCATGACGATGTCGCTGTTATTGGTGAAGAGAATGATGATGGTCACCCCAGCGCCAATAAGAAGCGCGCCAAGGACGATCTCAATGATAGGCATATAAAGTTTGTAGAGCTTGCTGACGATGAATCCGATAGCGAAAGCGATAAGAGACACGCCAGCGGCCATAAGAAGAACGCTCACAAGCCAGACAACGAAGTTCATGATGATTTCGATGATGGCGGCAGGATTGTTTCCGCTCATGGAGATGCAAAGGGCAACGCCTATAGCGAGTTCAATGGTTCCGCCAATGACAAGGTCATAGGAGAGCTGGGAACGAATGGCTTGCTTGGCCATGACCTCAAGAGGAGTGGAACCGATGATCGGTAAGAAGTTGGCGATGATCTTTAGAAGGCCACCGACCATAAGGAAGATTGAGATGACGATGAAGACGCTCGCTTGGATGTCTGCGTTTGTGCAGTTGGCGATGACAAGAATGCCCATAGTCAAAAGTAGTGCGGCTTCGATGAAGTTCCAAATCGACCAAATAAGGCCACCTTTTCTCATATTCAAAGGTTTCTTTTCGTTACTCATAAGAATCCTCCTTGATAGGACTTTCTCATTTTAATGAGTTGCGCGCGTTAATTAAAGAAAAAGGCAAGCTTTCACTTGCCTATTAGTTCCACCAATGACCCCAGCCGCCATTGCCCCAGCCATCGTCTGACCAGCCTTCGCCATGTGACCAGATGCCTGGGTCGGCTTTGCTGACGTCTGGGAAGTAGCCAGTTGATTTCTGAGCCCACGTCGCGTGTCTAGCCAAATCAATCAAGAAACGGCTGTAAGTATCCTCGGTAGAAGTCGCTTTCGCTAATAAGTAGTTACGGACTTCGCGATACGTGTCTTTGAGCATTGGTTCCTCATTCATCATGAAGAGATTGAGGTCGGAAGTGTAGATGGCTCCGCTTTCGCTTGAGAGGAAGCTTGTGAGTTTCTCGAAATCATCGGTTCCGAAATACTGTCTTAAGCGCCAGACTTGAGAAATGAGTTCTTCCCTTTTCGCCTTGAATTGCTCTTCGCTAAGGGTGGAGCGGATTTGTTTGATGCCTAAGTAGCTTAAATAGGTATCTTTAAGACCATCGGTAAGGTGTTTCAAGCCAGTCTCGGAAAGACGGGCAAGGGCAGTTGAGTTGATTGCATTGTCGAGCTCGTTTACGACTTCTTCGCTGCAGTCGGCAATGACATCGGCATCAACCTCTTTGTTGAAGGTTGAATAGATCTTGGAGATTTTGCCCATTTTCAGATGGTCGCTTCTGACCAAGGTGTCGATCTTGTAGACATTGAATTCGACGTTGGCGTAAACCCTGTCTTTCTGGAGGGCGGAATTAAGTGAATCTTTGAAGCTGTCTTCATAGATGTCGGCATAGTTATCAATCGTCGAAATGATGTCGATGGTGATGGTGTTAGGGGAGGTCTTATCGACCGCTTCAAGATAGCCCTTATCATAGCAAGGGCTGATAAGATCGGCCACGGCTTGATATGCCGATTTCTCAAGGAGCTTGTCGCTCTTAACGGCAACGAGGTTGGCGCTATAGTTGTTGGCGCTCACTTCGGTGACGAGGTTTTCGTTGTTCGTGGTCATGCCCCAAGAAGGCTTGTAGTTGTTAGCTTGGGATTCGTTAGACCCATCAAAGGCCTTGGAAGGAGAAGTGGCCTCAAAAGTCGAAGGGGTGATGGAGACGTTGATATATGAGCTATTCGCATTCGTGATGGCACGGTTGTTCAAATAGTAAGCCGCACCGATGCTAAGACCGGCGACTGCAACCGCGGTTCCGCTAAGGACGCCCCATCTCTTTTTCATGAAACGAGGGAATGAGAAATGCTCTTTTAGGCCGGTTTCGCCATAGATTTCGCGTTTTTTGTCAGGAACGAAAGAATCCGCTTCCTTTCTCATGCGGTGGGCTACGGCCTTATCTTCTTTGGTCATTTCTGGGATGAAGGCCCCGGTAGCTTTGCTCAACGAGGCTTTATCCAAACGGATGAAATCGTTCTTCTCAAGATGGTCAAGAACGAAAGCTTCATCTTCTTCGCTCACTTCGCTTTCGATGCCACAGGCCTCAAGCACGTTAAGGAGTTTGTCCGGCACGAAAGAAGAGGCCTCAGCCTTGAGTAAAGGAAGGATTTCCTTCTCTTCGGTAAGAGAAAGTTCCTCAGGCGTTTTCGTAACCAAGTTCGTGTTCTCTTTCATATTCGGTTTTAGACTCTTCGAGAGCTTTTTTGACTTTTTTGAGGGCCATGGAGTATTTCCAAGTTACTGTGCCTAGTGGGAGGTGAAGGATATCGGCGATTTCACGGTGCTTGTAGTCGCCGATGGCATAAAGCATGAGGATGTTGAATTCGTCTTCCGCTAAAACTCTGTTGGCGATCGTTATCGTAGGGGACTCAATGTCACCGAGGTAATAGACGCCGTTTGAGGAAGGTTCTTGTGAGAAATCGTATGAGACTTCACGGTTTCTCTTTTTGAGCTCGCTTAAAGCAGCATTCTTGGCGATGGTCAAAATCCAGTTTCTGGCGCTTGTGCCAAGGTGATAGGAATTTATATTGTCATAACAGCTGACATAGGTTTGCTGCATGACGTCTTCAGCCAATTGGTAGTCACGCAAAATAGGCAAAACAAAGGTAAATACACCTTTGCTCGTCAAGACGTAGATGTCTCCTAGAGCGTTGCTGTCGCCTTTTTGAAGGGCGGCAATTGCTTTTTCCAGCTTCTGCTCATCAATAGCCATATTTTTTTATTCAACCGCATTTTAAACCCAAATGCCGCTTGTTTATAGAGATAAAAGGAATATCCACAATTAAGGGGATCAGTAGATATTCCAAATCCGAAAGGGCGGATTCAACCTATTAACGCCTTTTTTTGCCTTTTTATTGGAAAACTAAATGTTTTCCTTTAAACCAACAAGATTTCTGAAATCGATTCTTGTTTCTCCCACGACCAAAAACATGAACGTCTTGCTGATTTTGGAGATGATGCCATTAAGCTTATGGATATAGCCGTTATCGTAGTAGGACACTTCGATACTTTGCCCATGGTAAGAGGAGAGGATGTTGTCGATTCTCTGAACCTCGTCCTCCATCAACTTTGGTTTTGGCTTCTTCCCTTTTTCATAGGACATTTTCATTAAGAAATCCGCTTGTGAATCAAGTGACTTGTATGGCGCCCATTTCATCATGCCTCTGTCTTTTCTCATCTTCTGTGTCCTCCTATCTGCTCGTTTCTTCTCATGGCTGTGCTGCCTTTAAGCAAGGCGCTTGCTCGAAGCGCGCTGTTATCACCAAACATCCTGTGGATGGAGTCGAGCGCATCATTTAGCCTTGAGCGTTCTATCTGATCGTCTTGGTCTTCGAATAAAGAGAGCTGCACGGAATCCGCTTTGCCAAATGAGCCATACGAGATTCCGATGCCTCTGATTTTCACGTTATAAGCGTTAGCGAGGAACATATCCTCGATTGCCTCGTATAAGGTGTCCGTGTCGTCTGTCTTGTATGGCAACGTCCAGCTCCTGTTGAAGGACGTCCCGTCTTCAAACCCAGCGTACACAGAGACCTTACCTGCTAAGGAGTCTTGCTCTCTTAGCCTTTGTGAAAGGTCATCATTCATCTCTCTTAGGAGAAGCAGTGCTTCGTCTGGGAAATACCCGCGAATTAGGGTCTGTCCACATGAAAGAGACCTGTTTTGCGGGACATATTTGTTTTGGATGTCGCTTTCATCGATGCCATTAGCAAGGTCTTTTAGCTGCTCGCCCATGATGCCAAATTCCTTCCTTAGAAGTTCAATCGGGGCTAAGGCGAGTTCCTTAAGCGACCTGATTCCGATTCTCGCCAAATGGTTTGAGGTGCCGTCGCTTATGCTCCAGACCTTGGTAATCGGTTTGATCTTCCAAAGCTTCGCTGGAACATCCTCATAATCCCAGTGAGCGATATAAGGCGCCTTCTTTTTACCTTCGTTGTCTAAGGCCGCTTTTGCTAAGAACATGTTTGGTCCGATTCCGGCTGTGGCAAGAAGGCCTAGCTTATCCCAAATCGTCTTTTGAATTCTGGCAACGAGCTCTTCCGCTGTGCAGCGATACATCTTGAGATAAGGTCCGATGTTGAGGAAAGACTCATCGACCGAGTAGACGTGAAGGTCTTCTTCGGAAACGAAATCGAGGAAGATAGAGATGACTTTGCAAGATAAGGTGAGGTAATAAGACATACGCGGAACCGCAAAAATCATTCCTGGAACATCAGGCAGGTCTTTCTTCCTGCAAACATTGCTGCAGCCATACTTTTCCTTAAGGAAAGGAGTGACGCTCATGACGACGCTATTCTCGCTGCGGTAAGGATCAACGCAGACTAAAGGCGTTGTGAAAATATCGAGGTGGCGGCAAGCGCACTCGCAAGAGGCGTAAAAACTTTTCAAGTCGATAATCGCGATGACCTTTTCCATAACTTCTCCGAACGAGGGGACTATATTGAAACTGGTTTTGGGAAGAGAAAAAATACGATTCCGAAAAGAAGGCACTGTAGCCAAGGATTTTTCTCCCAATTTTTACAATTAAAAAACGTGGATATTAGACATCGTACAAAAAGTTTCGCCATACAAAGCGATTACCGAAAAACGAGCAAGAAAAGAGCACATCAAAAATCCCTATAACCCATTCATCGAAAACCAAAATTGCGAAAAATCTCCCGCAAAAGCCCATCTGATTTTGAAGTTTTACAATTTGCACGAACCGCTAATCAAAGAAATGGGCTTTTTTGTCAAGAAATGGACAAGATTAATGGAGGGGTTAAACGAGCCTAACTTTCTGTTGCGAGCCCAATTTACGAAGTATATATTAGTTAGCGGTGTCTAACTGACACCATTTTAGATTTTCTAAATTAGTTAGATGAACTAACGGAAAGGACTGTTATGCCAATTGTGTTTGCCCCAACTGACAAGGTGCTCAAGATCGTCAAAGTATTGGCGGATGAGAAAACAAAGAAACACCTGGCTTCTCTTGGAGTCATTCAAAATGGTGAGATCGAAGTCGTTTCCTCATCTAACGGCAACGTCATTGTGGTGGTCAAGGGAGTAAGGCTTGCGATCAACCGCGATGTTGCCACGAAAATTCTAGTTGCATAGAAAGGAAGGAATCATGCTCAAAAGACTAGATGAATTAAAAGTTGGCGAGACTGGCCAAATCAAGAAGGTAGGCGGTGAGGGCCGCCTAAGAAGAAGGCTCTTTGACATGGGTGTTACACCTGGAGCCATAGTCAATGTCAGAAAACTTGCTCCTCTTGGAGATCCAATTGAGGTCACCTTGAGAGGCTACGAATTGACTTTACGTAAGGTTGAAGCCAATTTGATCGAAGTTGAGGTGGAGGACTAATTATGAGCAAACGTTTTGCATTAGCCGGAAACCCAAACTGTGGCAAAACCACATTATTTAACTCTTTAACCGGATCGACCGCTCACGTTGGCAACTGGCCTGGCGTCA
>JAILRR010000019.1 GCA_024698065.1 Bacilli bacterium | reverse complement strand
ATCTTTGGTGATGACGCTTTGAGGATCGAAGTCTCTCACCTGCTCCTTCATGTTGATGGTGTAGGCGACTTTATCGAAGAATGGGATGAGCATATGGATGCCGACTCCCCATGTGGTGTGATAAGCACCCATTCTCTCAATGATGTACTTGTCGGTCTGTTTAACGACTTTGATGTTGCTGACGACGACAATCAAGAGAATGAAGAGAACGATTCCGAGAACAAGTAATAAAATTTGCCAATCTTCCATTGTTATTTTTCCTCCTTGGAATTGACAGGCATGACGATGAGCTTATTGCCGCTCACGGCCATGACTTTGACAAGGCTATCCTTACCTATAGCCATATCATCTTTTGTGGCGATGGCAGTCCAGATGACTCCATCGATGACGACTTCACCGGATTTGGTCTCTTTGACTTCAGAGGTGATGACGCCTTTCTTGCCGACCATTGTGTCGGCGTTGAGGTCGATCGTGTCTCGTTTGAGAACTTTCGCAAGGAATGGTCTGCAGAAGACCAAGAGGGCTGCTGAGACGACTGCGAAGACGATGAGCTGAACCCACCACTCAACACCTGGGATGAAGGAGATGATTAAGCTGACCACAGCGCCTCCGGCAAACCAGACTGAGACGATTTCTGGTCCGATTGCCTCGATTAATAAGGCTAGAACAAATATGACGAGCCAAATAATCCACATGTATTCCATTTTCGCTTTTTCCTCCTTATTTGTTAACTAGGATGACGAGATGGTTGTTCTCTTCTTCCCAAACGGTATCGAACCTAACTGGTTCGGTGCTAAGCGCAAGCTTGAGTTTTTCAGAAATAAAGTTCATGAGCTCAGTCGAGCAAATGCGCGAATATGAGGGTTTGATTTTGATCTCAAGGAGATTATATTCGTCAAGGTCCCCTCTTTCGACTCTCTCTTTTGAAATCGGCTCGATGACGATGTTGTTATTGTCATCTAGCCCAACCTGGACGCGGTTAGCGAACTCGAAGGGAACGCTAGCGACCTTATTGAGAGTGATGTTGGAGCTATAGAGAGTGGCTGTGCCATTCTTTTCTTTTGCGGTCCACCAACTAATCATAGATGTCCTCCTTGCCTATAATGTACAACGCCTTTCACTATATTTCAAGAAAATTCAAAAGAATTCTAGTTCTTTCAATTCTACATGGTTTTAACAGACAAAAAGCCACTAGTTTTCTAGTGGCTTTAAGCTTTATTGATTCCTATTGAACGGAGGAATCGGCCGCAGGAGCATCAGCAATGATGAGAGCGAGGTTGCCCCAGTATTTTGAACCATCGGCTGAGCTGGCAGTTGGGTCACAGTAGAAGGCATAGGTGTGAGCACCAATCGTGACTGGAGTATCGACGGTGTTGATGGCAACATCCATCTTGGCATCGGCCTGAGTCTTGGCGGTGAAGTTAAGGTGGGTGTTGTATCCGCCGCTACCTAAGCTAGAAACGTCGATCTTGACATAACCTTTGGTTCCATCGACGACGACGGTGACAAGGCCGGTCTCTTCGTTATTGGCAACGTCCATACGGGTGTTGCTCCAGGCTTGTCCGGCACCACCGCCGATAGCGCCACTAGAACCGTTGTTCTGGAAGTTGACGTATGGCTTGAAGGTTAAGAATTCTTCAGATGTGACGCCTTGAATGAGTTCGCCACCAATATAGACATATGGGTGATCGTCTTCACCTTTTTCGACACGAACCTCGGTTAAGGAGACTGGTGGGAGATCATCAGCGATAAGAGCGCTGACGTCTGGGCGTAAGTAGTATTTGAGTCTGTGGGCGGTATCGCCGACTTTGCCACCGGTGTAGTGGTTCTCTTCTCCCTGGTTTGGATCTCCGCCTAAGGCTGCGGTGAGATCGTTATAAGCGCCTTTGATACCGGCATAGATAGAATAAGCGCCTTTGGTGATCCCCTGTAAGCCATCAAGCTCAAACTTAACTGTCAAAGCGCCATTCTCGCCGAAGGTTGGGATGTATTTATAATCGGCATCGGCCGGGCTAGCAGTGCCAACCGCCCAATCAGTCGATGTATCAACATTCTGAACGCTCTTATGTTGGAGACCGAAAGCGAATTTGATGGTGCTGGTATCGGTGAAGTTCTTGTGGGTGCCAGTAACAACGACATAGGCTTTGTTGTCGGTTCCATTTTCGATACCGAGGCTCGAAATGGATACAGTTGGTCTTGGCGGGACGGAAGTTCTAGGAGCAACGCTCTTGGAAGATGTGGTGCTGCCTTTGGCTTGGCTGCCACTTTCTTCACCTTCGCCAGGTCCACCGCAGGAAGCCATCCCTAAAACCAATGGGAGGCTAAGCAACATCGACAATTTTTTTAGTTTCATTTTTTCCTTTCTTAAGCCTCATGGCGCAAGCTCCACAAAAAGCGAGGCTTATATTTTTAAAACTCTGCTTTCATTCTAGTGCCAGCATGAATAATTGAATTTGATAATCTTTCTCATTTTCATAGATAATTTTGCTAATACGCCGTGTAGCGTTTTTGTACAAATTATCCAAAATAAAAAGAGAATTAGCAGAAATTGTAAATCCATGATTTGGATCCAAAATCCCCACCAATTCTCAAAAAATAGGCCTATAAAAGAAAAAGCCCAGCAGCGCGCTATCTTCCCTGACCTCTCGGCCATAGTATTTTCGCCACTACAGTGCTTAACTTCTGTGTTCGGGATGGGAACAGGTGTGACCACTGTGCCAATGCCGCCAGACTTTTTCTATGTAACTCAATGTTCTTTGAATACTGGATACTACTGTTAAACAAGTTCTTCTATCTAAATATGTAATCAAGCGACTTAGCTTACTCTCTATAGGTTATATAGATTAGTGAAATT
>JAILRR010000010.1 GCA_024698065.1 Bacilli bacterium | reverse complement strand
GTCTGACAAGTGTCGTGAGGTCTGTCGTTTCGTCCAGACAATCATCTACAAGAACATCTAAAAAACGATTGGAAAACGCCCCTAACATTGTTTAGGGGCTTTTTGTTGCGCTCAAACCTTTCGCAGTTCAAAATAATAAGGAAGACTTGCTTAGCAAGCAGCTTGAATCACTGGTAGTAAATATGAATCGTTTTTTACGTTGGATTAACGTCCAAGCATATAAACATAATGGTCAACTTCATCGTCAGTGGAGCCCAGCTTATTTAGCTGAGGAGACGGATGAATATTGGGCGCTTTGCTCAAAATCCTCTTTGGTGACTGAATGCGACGGACGCCGCTGGATGACCAGTGAGCATGCCGTTTTCATTCTTTTTAAGAAGAAGTGGACCAACGTCATCGCGATGAAGAAGGCTAACGGTTATTGCTACTATGCAAACATTGCTAGCCCAACAATCCTTGACCAAGGCTTCCTCCGTTATATCGACTACGACCTTGATTTGAAACTCTTTCCTGACAAAGCCATCAAAGTCCTTGATGAGCAAGAGTTTGAGCACCACGCAGTGCTTTATGGTTATTCCGATGACCTCAAATCCGTCATCAGGAAAAGCTCAAAGCACATCCATTCTTTGATGGAAGGCAAAAAGTTCCCGTTTGTCGATTCGGAAATCAGAAGAATTTACCAAAAGTTCATCGACCAGACAGGGCCATTCATCGAATCGTATCAGCCGAAGAACAAATAGTAACTATTTGCTTCATCTTTAAAACGCAAAAAAAGAGCATATAATTTTCTCGCTCTGAGGCGTCGGACAATGAAATTCACTTTTACATCTAATTCAAAGGAACAAACAAGAAAACTAGGCGCGATCATCGCTCCTCTTTTCGTTCCTGCCGATGTTGTTTTGCTTAAAGGTGATTTAGGCGCTGGCAAAACCACTCTCGTTGGAGGGGTTGCTGAAGCCTTAAAGGTCAATGAGGATGTCATTTCCCCAACCTTTAACATCATGAAGTGCTATTTCAAAGGAACCCTCCCTCTTTATCACATCGATGCCTACCGTCTTGAAGGGCAGAACATCGAACTTGGTCTAGAGGAATTCATCGAGGGCAATGGAGTTACCTTCATTGAGTGGCCTCAATACATCGAGCCTCTTTGGCCAGATGAATATCTTGTTATCTCTCTTAGCCATAAAGGCGGAGATGCCCGTGAGATCACCATTGAGAGCAACTGCCCACGTTTAGACAAGATCGTTGAAGCAGTGAAGGAGGCATTCTAATGGTTTCCTTGCTTTTAGATACCAGCAACACCAACCTTTCAATCGGTTTGGCCAAAGACCACAAAGTCATCGATGAGGTTGTTTATGATGCTTGGCAAAAACAATCAGAGTTCCTTGTTAACGAACTCGACATCCTTCTCAAGAAGAACAACCTTACCCGTAATGACATCGAGAAAGTCATTGCCGCAAAAGGACCTGGTTCGTATACCGGAGTCCGTATCGCCTTGACTGTCGCCAAGGTCTCCGCGTTCGCTTTGAACGTTCCTCTTTATCTCGTCTCAAGCCTTGAGGCTTTGAAGGATGAGAACGAACCGTCGATTTGTTTAATGAACGCCAGAAGCAAGAGATCTTACATGGGCGTTTATGACAAAGAAAACATCATCCTTGAAGACAAAATCGCCGACAATTCCGCGGCGCTTTCATATATCAGTGAGCATCCAGAGTACAAAGTTTGTGGCGATGTTGCCTATCTTGGCTTAGAAGCAAAGCCAACCAAGAACCTCGAGATTCTTGCTAAGAGCGATATCGAAAGGAACCTTGTCGAAGATCCGGTTGCCGCTAAGCCTGTTTACCTAAAGGACCTCTACTAGAATGAAGCCGATTCAGATTCATAAAAGCAAAGAGAGCGAGCTTCAAGCAATTGCTATGCTTGAGGCGGCGTGCTTCCATGATCCTTGGCCTTTAGAACAGGTTATCTATGAAAGCAAAGAGAATCCTATTGCGAATCTCTATAGCGCGACCATCGATGATGAGGTGGTGGGCTACATTGACTTCTTCATAACGTTTGACAGCGCTTCTATCGCTAGGGTCTGCGTGGCAAACGAATACCGTAGGAACGGCATTGCCAAAGCCTTGATTGAGAAAATGGTCGAGGTTTGCAAAAAACAAGAAGAGCCAGTTGAGAATATCACCCTCGAGGTCCGTGAATCCAATGAAGCGGCCATCAATCTCTACGAGAAGAATGGATTCAAAACCATTACGAAAAAGAAAATGTATTATTCCGATGGTGAAGACGCCATATACATGGTGAGGTGCATCTTATGACGAGAATATTAGCAATCGAATCAAGCTGCGATGAAACCGCAGTCGCCATTACCGAAGATGGTAAGCTTCTTTGCAACGTCATCTCTTCCCAAGTTGCCGTTCATGCCAAGTATGGCGGAGTTATGCCAGAGATCGCATCTAGACTCCATTGTGAGAATATCGACGTTTGCCTCAAAGAGGCACTAGAGCAATCTGGCCTCAAATTTGAGGATATGGACGCTATTGCCGTTACTAGAGGACCAGGCCTTATTGGCTGCCTCCATGTTGGTTTACAAGCCGCGAAGACAATAGCTGCTTTATATAACAAGCCACTCATCCCTGTTCACCACCTTTGCGGACATATCTATGCCAACGAATACGCTGGTGAATTCAAGTTCCCAATGCTTTGCGTTGTCGTTAGCGGTGGCAACACCGAACTCGTCCTCATGAAAGATCATCTCGACTTTGAGATCATCGGTGAGACCAAAGACGATGCTGTCGGTGAGTGTTATGACAAGGTCGCCAGAGTCCTTGGCTTCCCATATCCAGGCGGACTTCCAATCGACCAACATTCAAAGCTTGGCAAACATACCTATAATCTTCCAAAGCCTTTGGCCCATGAAGGCTCATATGATTTCTCCTACTCAGGTCTTAAAACCAGCGTCATCAATCTTGTGAATCAGCTCAAGATGAAAGGCGAGGAGATCAGAGTCGATGACATGGCGAAATCCTTCCAGGACGTCGCGATTGGAATGATTATCGACAAGTCTATCAATGCCGCGATGGAATATAACGTCAAGCAGGTCGTTCTTGCTGGAGGCGTTTCCGCGAATAGCTATCTCCGTGAGCAGATGGCTCTTCGCTTAAAGAACACCGACATCGAACTAATTATCCCGCCTCTTTGGTGCACGACGGATAACGCCGCGATGATCGCCAAGGTCGCTGAGAGGTTATACAAAGAGAAATTATTCGCCCCACTTACCCTTGGGGTGGATCCAAACTGGAAGATCAGCGATTTCAGGAAATTTGAATAGGATTTGCAGGGTATTTTGAACATATTTGTTGCAATTAATTTAATTAATTGAATACTAGAAAGCGATAGAGGAGCTAAATATGCAGAAAAAAGCCATCAGCGTAAAACAGTTATACGCAATGCCAATCGATGAATTGGTCAAACTCGAAACAGTCACCGTCCAGGGATGGATCAGAACCAACCGCAACAGCGGCAATGTCGGTTTCATTCATCTTCACGATGGAACCTGCTTCAAAAACATTCAGGTCGTCTATTCTGCTAATAGCCCTTTCTTTGCTGAAGTCTCTAAGTACCCATTTGGTGCTGCTGTGAGATTCGAAGGCAAGCCAGTTGCCACCCCAAATCTCCCTCAGCCATTTGAAATTCAAGCAACATCCGCCGAACTCTTAGGCGATGTTGCCCCAGATTATCCACTTCAAAAGAAGAAGACCTCATTTGAGTTCCTTCGTGAAGAAGCCTACCTTCGTCCAAGGACCAACACCTTCGACGCTGTGTTCAGGGTCAGAAGCGTTCTTGCCATGGCCGTTCATACCTTCTTCCAGGAGAGAGGCTTCGTTTACGTTCACACTCCAGAAATCACCGGCAACGATGCAGAAGGAGCGGGCTCCGTCTTCACCGTTACCACTGACGCCAAAGACCCAATCAATGATTTCTATGGTCGTCGCGCTTCCTTGACTGTCTCAGGACAGCTCCATGTTGAAGCCTTCGCCCTTGCCTTCAAAGATGTTTACACCTTTGGACCAACCTTCCGTGCCGAGAAATCAAACACCACTCGTCACGCCAGCGAATTCTGGATGATTGAGCCAGAGCTTGCTTTCGCTGACCTCGATGACGATATGGAATGCATCGAATCCTGCATCAAGTTCTGCATCAAGTACGTTCTTGAGCACTGCCCAGATGAGATGGATTTCTTCAACAAATGGATCGATAAAGGCGTTCTCGACAAACTCCACAAAGTCCTCCAGGCCGACTTCCGTAAGATGGAATATACCGAAGGTATCGCTCTCCTTCAGAAAGCGGTTGCCGAAGGACATAAGTTCGCTAACAACAAGATTGAGTGGGGCATGGACCTTCAGAGTGAGCACGAAAGATATCTCACCGAAGAAATCGTCGGCGGCCCAGTCTTCTTATACAACTATCCAAAAGAGATCAAAGCCTTCTATATGAAAGAAAACGATGATGGCAAAACCGTTGCTGCGGTTGACCTTCTCGTTCCAGGAGAAGGTGAGATCGTCGGTGGTTCTCAGCGTGAGGAACGTTATGACGTCCTCAAAGCCAAGATGGACAAGATTGGCAACACCAACGGTCTTGAATGGTACCTCAACCTTAGAAAATACGGCGGCTGCATCCACAGTGGTTTCGGAATCGGTTTCGACCGACTTCTTATGTATATCACCGGCATGGCCAACATCCGTGACACTGAACCTTACCCACGCACCTCGAATGCGTTAAAGTATTAGTTATGGTACAGAACGCTAAAACACCTTTGACTCCAGAAGAGAAAAAACAAAAATCCAAGAATCGCATCTTTGGTTTGATGGTCATCTTGGATGTTGTTTTGGCGCTTTTAATTGTATACGAGATCGTTGATCTCTTTGTCTTCTAATTACTTCTTTTCAGTACTTGATTGGGCGTCCTGAGCAGGGGCGTCCTTTTTATCATTGAAGTAATTGAAGTCCTCTAAGCTCTTCTCGAAGACGGTGTGGGTCCTCTTCTCTAACATCATCGCGCGTGAGACATACGCTTGGATGATGATGAGGTAGTATCCGATAGCGGTGAGCCAAAGAGGAACGAGGATATAGGCTCCCCAGTATTCGGCGACGAAGTGAGGCTCATTGGCAAGAGGTGGCCATCTACGAAGCAAGGTGAGTCCCCAGAACTCCGCGAAGTTCTCTGGGTCTCCCCAATCCCAAGTATATAGAAGGCTTGAGAAGTGGCCAAAGTAATCCTCCGCCCAAATGCCAGTGGCGAAGGAATAGATGAGATACATAAGGAGAGAGACCGCTAAGATGAGGAACGGAGGAATGGCTTGCTTGAAGAAGAGTCTGTTGTTCTTCGCGATGCCATATTTCTTTAGTTGCTCTGGAGTGGTTATGACCCTATTGGTCACGGCCTCATGTATTTCGTAATCGATCCTCTTGGAGAAGACTTTGGAGACGCTTCTGATGAGAACGCCGATAAGTCCAAGGAGCAAGAAAATGATAAGGAAGACGATAAGAAGGATGAAAAGAAGTCTCTTATCGTTTTCGCTGAGGGCAAATTCTACGTAATGTCTCATTCTTCTTTGCCTCCTTCCGTAACGTTCACTTCAATCATCTTGCTTGGGTCAGTCTCAGGGGCTGGCTCAGAGTAAGGGATTTGCTCGGCTCCCTGGTTCCCATAAGGGTGTTGAGGTTGCTGAGGAATGCCGCTTCCATATGGATATGGTTGCTGCTGAGGAATGCCGTTTCCGTAAGGCTGTTGTGGGTATCCTTGAGGATAGCCTTGCTGGAAAGGAGGCAGATTTTGCTGCGGATTTTGAGGGATTTGGCCATTAGGTTGACCTGGCTGAGGTTGATAGTAGTTGTTTTGGACATAGACCTGAGATGGGCCTGCTGGCTGAGTTGGAGCAGGGGTTGGATTCTCTGGTTCGGTTTTTCTACGAAGTTCTTCGGCTTTGATCTTCTCAACCTGCTCATCTTCTGGAAGAGGAGCGAAGAAAGAATCGCCTTTGAAGAAGCGGATGCATCCTTTGAAGAACATGACGATCCAAACGAAGACCATCACGACTCCAACGATGAGTAAAACCGCCAGAAGCACTGGAAGGAGAATTATGTATACGAGGCCTAAGCCAAATTCACGTAAGAATTTCATGAGTTCATTGTACCCTTTTTGTTTACAAATATTGAAACAAAACTAGTTAAGGAAATCGAGATAAAGAAGATTGAGGCCAAAGAGATGCGGCTGTAATTAGGGAATGAAGAGTTAAGCAAAGCGAAGAGGAAGAGCGAGACAAGAAGCAAGAAACCTCCTAGCACATAGACCCAAATCGGTTTCTTCTCAAAGAGGATGGCAGTGCTCACTAAAGAGAAATAGATTCCGAAGACCATGAGGACATAAGAGACATGGATTTCAATGAAAGCGAACCCCAAACTGAGACCTCCAAAAAGGATTCCTAGACTTGGGCTGATGTATTTGTCGATTGGGAACGAATAGGCTTCATTCGAGAATCTGTTGATGACTCCTTCGATGATGAAGAAGCTGAGGACTGTTTCGGCAATCGAATAGGCGGCTACAAAAGCAGGGATGATGTAAGTGGTGGTCATCTTCAAAGCCTTCATCGCGACATCCACAAGGTCGACTCCAGTCACTCCAAGCAGGATGTAATAGGCCGCAAGGTTAAGAATGATCTGGAGAAGCGATGTCAGAATGATGAGGAACTGCGAAGGGATTTTCTTGTTCCTAAGGAAGCCATAAAAACTTCCGGAGGCGATGCTAGGGATGATGACGAACAAAGTGTCGCCCCAATTGAAGAAAGTAAGGCCTAAGCACAAAGCGCTTGCGCCAATCACATAGGCAGGCAGGTATTTGCTCTCTGTGTAATAAGCGGCAACCGCGCTTACCAAAGGAAGAAAAAGGCCCAATAAGAAACTAGAAAAAGGAACGAGGGCGATGATGAGCGAAAACCCTCCCATGATGGCGGCGAAAATGCCTAAAAGGGCTAAGTTCCCCGTTGGCGTTTCCTGTTTTCTGAACAGTTTCATACTCTTATTATCTTCTTTAATTAAGTTAAAGAAAATATTTGATAATCTCCCTCCAAGACCTAGAAGGCAGGCATAGTGAATGATATAATTTAACTACGTTAATTTATGGACTACGAATCACTTTTAAACGAGAGGCAATTAGCCGCTGTTAAGACTAATTCCCAATTTGTGAGAATCATTGCAGGCGCGGGCTCTGGAAAGACCCGTGTTCTTACTTATCGCATCTCTTATCTCATCAGCGATTTTCATGTTGATCCATCAAGGATCCTCGCTATTACTTTCACGAACAAAGCCGCCCAGGAGATGGGGGACAGAGCTTCTAAACTCGTCTACCAGCTTTTGGGTGAATACCCACCTCTTCACATCTCAACCTTCCATAGTTTCTGCTCAAGGTTCTTAAGGATTGAGCATGAGGCTTTTGGTTATCCAACAAGCTTCACCATCTATGATGAAGATGATCAGAAGAGGCTTGTGAGGAACGCTGCTGCTGAGTTTGGCCACAAGAAAGGCGATGAGGTCGTCAAAAAGGCTTTCGAATACATTCGCAAGAAGAAAGCCAAAGGCCTCTATCCTTATGACATAACCATCAAATTCGAAACCTTCAAAGATGAGAAAGAGTGCCTGAAGATCTATACCCGTTATGAGGAGATGAAGACCGAGGCTTACGCTCTTGATTTCGATGACCTTCTCTTAAAAACGATTTGGATTCTTGACACCCAACCAGACATTCAGGAGAAGTGGTCTCATCGTTTTGACCATATCCTCGTCGATGAGTTCCAAGACACAAACGACATCCAGTACGCCCTCATCAAACTCCTCATGTCCAATAACACATCTTTGTATGTTGTTGGCGACCCTGACCAAACCATCTACACCTGGCGCAATGCCAATATGAAGATCATCCTCGACTTCGAGAAGAATTTCCCTAATGTCGAGACGGTCATTCTCAATGAGAACTACCGTTCCACGAAGACGATCCTTGATGCCGCGAACCTTCTTATTGCCAAAAACAGGAACAGAGTCCCAAAAGATCTCTATAGCAACCTTGGCGAAGGAAAAGCCATCGAAGTTAATAACCTTCCAAATGCTGAAGAAGAGGCTTCTTGGGTTGCTGGCAAAATCGCCGACATCGCCAGAAAGCAAAGTGGGCCAGAAGGGGAGATATATAGCAACATCGCAATCCTCTACAGATCCTCTTATATGACAAGGGCTTTCGAAAGTGCCCTCAAAGACCGCAAGATTCCTTACCGCATTTTCGGTGGAGTCCGCTTCTACGAGCGTATGGAAGTCAAAGACCTTTTGGCTTACTTCAACCTCATGGTCAACCCTCTTGATAATGTGGCTTTCGAAAGAATCGTCAATGTCCCTAAGCGTGGTGTTGGCGACACCTCATTAGATAAGATCCGTCAAGAAGCGAAAGAGCATGGCCTTTCGGAATATAACTACATCAAAGATATCCATAAATATCAGGATGAGACCGACATTCCTAGGAGAGTCATCTTGGCCCTTAACTCTATGGTCAACATCATGGAAGAGACCAAGGATCAGCTCACTGAAAACCTCGAGGTTTATAGCTCCATTCTCCAAAAATTCGTGACAAAACTCGAATATTTTACTTATCTCAAAGAAAACGAAGAGCCAGATGAAGACCGCATTGGCAACGTCAATGCCCTCTTCGAAGATATCGACAATTTCATCAAGAGGAATCCGGAAGCGACCTTCGATGAATACCTCGCTAATGTCTCCCTTTTATCCGCACAGGACGACATCAATGGAGGCAACTATGTCTCCCTTATGACCATCCACGTCGCCAAAGGTCTCGAATTTGATCATGTCTTTGTCATCTGCATGAATGATGGCGCTTTCCCTAGCGAAAGATCGAGGATGGATGAAGGCCGAGATGGCGAAGAAGAGGAAAGACGTCTTGCTTATGTTGCTTTCACAAGAGCCAAGAAAGAACTCTATGCCTCATGCAATAATGGTTACTCATACATGACAGACTCCCATGCTGTTCCGTCTCAGTTCTTTAGAGAAGCGGGGCTCAGCGTTCCTAAACACACTGGCTTCTTTAGCGATAACCCATCTTGGGGTTCTCGTCCAAGAGTCCAAAGAGGAGCGAAAGGGCATTACAAAGGAGAGTCTGCCTGGTTCTTCAAAGATGAGCCTTCTCAGGATCCATTTGAGAATGAGAAGCAGGTCAAAAAAGAAAAGGAACCAGTCGTCACCAATGGCATCACCGATTGGCATGTTGGCGACAAATGCCACCATGAGAAATTCGGCGATGGTGTTGTCACCGTCGTCATTGATGAGACTATGATTAAAGTAGAATTCGCGGAAGGAACGAAGACCCTTCTTTCCAATCACCGCATGCTTACGAGAGTTAGTTCCAAAGGAGGAGCGGCATGACCTTTGATGAAGCCTCAAAAAGAGTGAAGAAGCTTACTGAACTCTTAGAAAAGTACAACTACGAGTACTACGTCCTCAACCAATCAAGCGTCTCAGATGCCGAGTTCGATCGTCTCATGAACGAACTCAAGATCCTCGAGAACGAATTCCCTGCTCTCCAAAGCAAGAACTCACCGACACAGCGTGTTGGCGGCGAAGTTCAGTCAGAATTTAAGAAAATCCCCCACAAAAGGCTCATGCTTTCTCTTGGCAACGTCTTCAATGACGATGAGATGAGAGAATTCGATAGACGCCTTAGGGAAATGCTCCACGTCGATAAAATCCGCTACATGGGCGAGATGAAGATCGATGGTCTTGGCATGTCTCTTGTCTATGACCATGGTGAGCTTCAGTATGCTGTCACAAGAGGCGATGGCAACATGGGTGAAGACGTCACTTCAAACGTCATCACCATCCGATCAAT
This sequence comes from Bacilli bacterium, assembly GCA_024698065.1. Taxonomy (GTDB): domain Bacteria; phylum Bacillota_I; class Bacilli_A; order RFN20; family CAG-826; genus UBA4951. The sequence goes on along the minus strand of JAILRR010000010.1, from coordinate 3,343 downwards.
CCCACTCCACGTCAAAGAAATGAGACCTTTCGAAGTCCGTGGCGAAGTCTATATGCCAAAGGCTTCTTTAGAAAGCGTGAATATTCAGCGTTCCCTTATGGGCGAACCTGAATTCGCCAATTGCAGAAATGCTGCGGCTGGCTCAATCAGAAATCTTGATCCGAAAGTCGCTGCAAGCCGTAAGCTTGACGCTTTCTGGTATTACCTTGTTAACTCTAGAGAGCTCGGTGAGCACATCCATTCAGAGTCTTTGAACTATCTTGATGAACTTGGTTTCCGCACCAACCATGAACGCCGTGTCCTTGATGGTGTTGAAGAAGTCATCAAATACATTCACGAATACACCGAGAAACGTGACTCCCTCGATTACGATATCGATGGTCTTGTTTTCAAAGTCGATAACCTTGATCAATATGACTCTCTTGGCTATACCGCCAAAGAGCCTCGTTGGGCTATTGCCTACAAGTTTCCTCCGAAAGAAGTGACGACGAAACTCCTCGACATCGTTTTGACTGTCGGCCGCACTGGAAGAATCACTCCTAACGCAATTCTTGAACCGGTCCGTGTCTCTGGTTCAACCGTTCAAAGAGCCACTCTCAACAACGAAGACTTCATCAAAGATAAGGGTCTCATGATTGGCGATATCATTGGTCTTCACAAAGCCGCTGATGTCATCCCAGAAGTCACTGGACCTATCATCGATAGAAGAGATGGCACCCAAACCCCATGGATTATGCCTGAGGTTTGCCCAGTGTGCGGCAAGCCACTTACTAAAGTTAAAGGACTCCATTATTGCCTTAATGCCGATTGCGATTCCCGCAAGATCGAAGGGATGATTCACTTCGCTTCCAGGAATGCTATGGATATCGATGGAATGGGCGACAGCATTGTCGAAGAATTCTTTGCCGAAGGCTTCCTCCATGACCTCCCTGATATTTTCCGTATCTCCAATTACGCCCAAGACATCAAAGACCTTGATGGCTGGAGCGACAAATCCATCAATTCCCTCATCGATGCCATTGAGGTTTGCAAAGGCCGTTCCTTAGAGAGACTTCTCTTTGGTCTTGGTATCAAAGAAGTAGGGGAGAAACTCGCAAAGACTTTGGCCAAGAGATTCAAGAACCTCGACGCTCTTAAAAACGTGACCGAAGAGGACCTGACCGCCATCAAAGATGTTGGCCCAGTCGCTGCCAAATCGATCGTCGACTTCTTCCATAACGAAAAGAAGTTAGCCGAGATTGAGGAGCTAAGAGAGCTTGGCGTCAATTTCGAATACCTTGGTGTCGACACCCTTGACCCAAACTCATACTTCTATGGCAAAACCATCGTCTTAACCGGAACCTTGACGAGATATAGCCGCGATGAGATGACCGATATTTTGGAAGGCATTGGCGCGAAAGTGTCAGGTTCCGTTTCCAAAAATACCGATATCCTTATTGCAGGCGCAAGCGCTGGCAGCAAGCTCGACAAAGCGGAAAAACTCGGCGTTGAGATAATGGACGAAGAGACTGCGATTAACCATCTTTCCCGCACCGGACAAAACTAAAAATAAGGGCATTTTGCCAAAGATATTTAAGTATTTTTAAGGATTTTTCTGAAAAACTCCTTTCTTTTCTCTATATGTTTTGTGGAGAGAAGTATGTTTTGTTGCCCTCGCTGCGGAAACAAAGAAGAAAAATACATTGGCTACAAGAATGGAGAGCCGTATTGCCGGAAGTGCATCATCTTTTCTGGTGAGGAGGCTAGGGACGTTCCCCACCCTCCTAAGAAGGCACCTCTTTCTTTGACGTACAAACTTTCAGAAGAGCAAAGCAATCTTTCTAGACGCATCGTCGAGAACTTTGTGAACGGGGTGGACACCCTTGTGTATGCGGTATGTGGGTCAGGCAAAACGGAAATCAGTTTTGGCGTGTTGGCCTACGCTATATCGCACGGTTTGAGAGCAGGTTTCGCTTTGCCAAGAAGAGACGTCGTGATTGAGCTCTATTGGCGAATCATGAAGGCATTCCCAAACAACAAAATCGTTGCGGTCTATGGCGATCATCATCGAAGGCTAGAAGGGGACATTGTCATCTTGACAACGCATCAGCTTTATCGGTATCCGGACTATTTCGATCTTTTGGTGATGGATGAAATCGATGCCTTTCCTTTCAAGGGGAACGATGTTCTCATTGCCTTATACAAGAAGTCTTTACGTGGGCATTGCGTCCTCATGAGCGCAACCCCAAGCAAAGCTTTGATAAAAGAATTCCACAAAAAGGATCATGAAGTTCTCGAACTGATGACCCGTTTTCATAAGAAGCCGATTCCCGTTCCTAAGTTGGAAATTTCTTTGTCGTTTGTTCAGACTCTCAAAATCATCAAGAAACTTCGAGAGTACAAAAAGGAGGGGAAGCCATGTTTTGTCTTCGCCCCAACGATAGACCTTTGCGAGTCTTTGTATTGGAAATTATCCTTCCTCGTCAAAAACGGGAATTACGTTCATAGTCAAAGGCCCCAAAAGGAAGAAATTATCGATGATTTCAAAAAAGGTAAACTAGACTACCTTGTAACCACATCGGTTCTCGAAAGAGGGGTCACAATCAAGAATCTTCAAGTCCTTGTTTTCCATGCTGACACCAAATCTATTTATGACTCGGCAACCCTCATCCAGATAGCGGGGAGAGTGGGGAGAAAGATGGATTCGCCTGATGGCGATGTCATTTTCTATGCCGAAAAAGAAACGGAGGAAATCGCTGATGCAATCAGAACCATCAAGCACTACAACACCTTTTTGTAAGGTGTGTTTCAAAGATATCCGTAATTACGATACTGCCTCTCTTTTCGAAGATTACCCAATCTGTCCGGATTGCTTCAATTTGATGGAGCCAAAGATGGTGATTTCCAAGCTCGATGGAGTTAAAACGACATCCCTATTCGTCTATAACGACAAGGTAAAGCAGATGCTCTACCAGTGCAAAGGATGTTTCGATTACGAAATGGCAGGCGTTTTCCTCTCAAGGCAAAGGAGTTATCTCAAATGGAAATACAGGGGGTGGACTTTGGTTCCGGCACCAAGCTATGAAAGCAAAAACGAGGTTAGGGGATTCAACCATGTCGTAGAGATTTTCAGATGTCTCGAAAGACCTTTTTTGAATGCAATCATCAAAACCGACAACGTCAAACAAGCCGACCTAGGTTATGCGGAAAGGCAAGAAATCTGGAGGCACTTAAAGTGGAATGAAGATGCGAGTGTCCAAGGCCTAAAAATCCTTTTTGTCGATGACCTTCTGACGACTGGGGCAACTGCGAAATCTTGTTCGAAGATGCTTCTTGAGCACGGGGCGGAAAAGGTTGAGAGTCT
>JAILRR010000071.1 GCA_024698065.1 Bacilli bacterium | reverse complement strand
CATCCAATCTCCATCCTCTTCACCCCTGATGAGGAAATCGGAAGGGGCCCAGAGCACTTCGACGCGAAGAAGTTCGGCGCGGATTACGCCTACACCGTCGATGGCGATTACCCAAACCACATCGATTATGAGAATTTCAATGCCGCGCACGCTTCCGTCACCATCCATGGTGTTGGCATCCATCCAGGCGAAGCCAAAGACAGAATGGTCAACGCTATCAGCTTAGGCGTTCTCTTCGATTCGATGCTTGGCCAAGAAGCAAGACCTGAGAACACCGATGGACGCAACGGTTTCAACCACTGTGGTTCATTCACCGGCGATGTCGCGGAAGCTAAGCTCCACTACATCATCAGAAACCATGACAAAGAGAAATTCGAAGCCCAGAAAAAGAAGTTCGAGGAGATCAAGGAATTCATCGAAAAGAAATATCCTGCCGCTAAGATCGACCTTGAGATGGGTAACGATTACAGGAACATGAAAGAAATCATCGACAAGGATCCACGCGCTCTCAACCACGCCGTCGAGGTCTTCAAGAAGATGGGCATTGAACCTGTCCATGCCCCAGTTAGAGGCGGTACCGATGGAGCGACATTCTCCTTCCTTGGTTGCCCAACCCCAAACCTTGGCACTGGCTCATATAACCACCACAGCCGTTATGAGTTCCTCTCAGTCAGAGACTTTAATCAAATGATTGAGATCGTCAAAGAACTCGTCAAAGCTTAAAAAGAAAAAGGCTAAAAGTTTTTTAAGAGGCTAACAACATTCGTGTTGCTAGCCTTTTCTTTATAAGCAGAATGTCATATAGGCCGGGATGCAGATTATGCCATCCTCTCTAATGGCTAAATTCTTGGGGTGGATGATATATAAATCCTCTATTCTTTTTGAAAACTTCTTCTTAAATTTAAGAAGTGAGGTAGTTGAGTAATTCTTGGAAGATTTAACCTCGATAGGAATGTTTTTATTGCTTGCTCCATTTCCGCTCGAGAGAATGAAGTCTATCTCAATTTCGTTTCTGTGCTTTTCTCCCGAAAATTCGTTGTAGAAGTATAATTTATGTCTGTTTGCGGTTAGCATTTGGGCGATTGCGTTTTCAAAGAACATTCCTTCCTATTTACTAAATAACGCAAGGTAATAATAAGGCTACTTATTTACAGAAATCTAAACTGTGATGCTTCAAACGTCTGGTAAACCGTTTTTTATACCGATAAGGTGCGGTGATTGAATGTTTTGATTGTTTTCCTTGAACTACGCAATGTGGATCCAAAGGCTTGGTCGAACACTGTAATTCGCGTCGCAGACATAGTATAAGTTATCAAGGCTGCCATCACCCTTAACGCCCGACACGTAGTTGGAATAGCCGCTGTAAGGAGAACGCGTCCAATAAAACCCATTGTACTGGTATTTGTCACTGCCCGTGTGATAAAAAGCACCTCTTGCTCTTGACCAGTCCGTTGTTCTGCAAGATCTAGTGCTTGTTTCGCCGATTGACGTCAAGAAACCATAGTAAGGTTTAATATAGTCTTTGTAACTTGGCAACAACACCTTGTCTTGGGTGTTGTTACAAGCATATGAGTTGTTAGTTGAATTGGTTGTGGAGGCGCTATTATCCACAGTCGCTGTTTGGATGAAAGAATCGTCTAAGGCAAACGCTGAGTTATAGAAATTATTATTTAACCACGCTCTGATATCGCTATGTTTATAGTTATTTGTATAAACTGTCTTTCCGTCGATCGTCCTAATCGTAGTGTTCTTATAGTAGCAATGCGTATCGAGCAAAACGGATGAGACGAGGTAAAAGTCTCCACCGTTGCTTGACAAGATATTCCACGTTATAGGTTCGCACTTGAACCAATACGTCGTGCCACGGACGATGGTCGTCCCGTTGTCGAACTCATAGTCAGAGTTGTGCGGAGTGGCCATAACTTTAGCGTAGTAGTCGTTGCCATAGAGATACCATCCATTCGATTCAGGCGTTGTAAGTTGATTGAGCGAAGAAACTAAAAGCCAATCGTTCACCTTGTTCTGAGGATAAAGACCATAGGTCAAGGTTTTGCCGTCTTCAGAAACGGTTGGTATAAAGCCTAATCTGCGGGACTCTTCTTCCGTAATGAAACGGGCAACCAATGAATAATCGTTTGGTGGCATTCTGAATGTATAGGTTTTGTTGCTACTAACTTTTTTTTCGTCATGGTACCAACCTCTGAAGACGTAATCATCAGCTGGGGTTGCAACGACCGTGATGTGTTCTTCTGAGTAACCTCTTCCAGAGGTTACAGCAACGTTGCCTTTTGTCGTGTCTTCACTGGTTACCGATAAAACATGGTATGTTGCGCAATAATAGGTAGCTGTGTAAATCTCATTAGAGTACGCTCTGTGAACCGCAGGATCCCAACCTGTCCACAAATAGATACATTCACTACCATCTGCTCTTGTTGGTGTTGCCCCGTCATATGTTGGGGTGACTCCTCTTTTGACATCGTTATCTATTTCAAGGACGTCTCCATTCCAGTCTTTCCAAATGATAGTGAAGAGTTGTTCCGCCGTAGAGGAAACACTATCATCAACGATTGTGTTAGACTGATAGTTCTCGGTTCCATCACTAGAAGAACTTCCTTGAACATTGCAACTAGCAAGAAGCAAAGCGAAAAAGGAGAAAATTGTGGCAAGTTCGGTGCTTAATTTCACAATAAAACCCCCTTATAAAGAATAAAACCTGGCAGAATGACCCAGATTTATGAAGATGTAATATTTATTCTTCTATTACCCCCCCCTCCGAACTTTTACGTTTCGAATAAGATACCAGGAGAGACAAGGTCATTGCCTATTTTATTGTACGCTAATTCTACACTTATTTATTCACTTTTTTCGGCTTATTAGTTGAGGAAAAAGAAAAAACGGGATTGCTCCCGTTAATCTCAAATGGCTGGGGTGACTGGGTTCGAACCAGTGCATCTCGGATTCAGAGTCCGATGCCTTACCGCTTGGCTACACCCCAATGCGCAACGATAATTTTACTCAAAGATAGCCTCTTGGCAAGTTATTTCTTGACCTCGATTTCCTTGATTTCGACATCAAGGGCTTCGATGGCCTTTGGAGCCTCTTCGATTTTCTTTGGCTCAGGCGATTTCAAGACGGTTTTGCGAGGGGTTTTTGGAAGACTTGTTTGTTGGGAAAGGTTGAACTTTCCATACACTCTTTCCGGGTTTTCTTTCGTCCAGGCCATCTTCCATAAGCCATAGACAAAAAGGATGATCTCAAGAACGATGATGAAGATGGAAATGACCCTAAGGAAGCCATTGAAACCACTGTTGATGCTCATGACATCAAGGAAGAAGACGCCAATGGCGAGGATGATATAAGCAAGGATCATTGTGCCTCTAATCATCATCTTGACGATGTCGATAGCCTTGAATCTTAAGATGGTGAGACCCTCTTTGCTATGGATGAACATAAGCCCAATCAAAGTGGAAACGAGGACGATACCAAAGATGCAAAAGCCAAAGAAAATGTAGGACATAACTTTTGGAGCGGCTTCTTTCTCCCCTTCCGTGATGAGAAGGAAAGCAGACATAATGAGGCTTAAAAAGACCAGAACGCAAAGAGCGATAAAGGCTGCGAGATTGATATTTTTGGTGATCTTGTTCTTATAAACAAGACGGGCTTCGTTTTCGTTCATAGAAATATATTACACTAAGCGGCGTCCTCGTGGTCCTTGTATTTTTCGCTTCCGGCTTTGCCAGAGTCCCCATCCATGTCCTTTTCGTTAAGCATATCAAGGTCTTCGCCGGTGTATTTCTTTTTGATGTACTTGCGGTACAAAGCTTCGGTCTTCTTGTCTCTCATACGTTAACCCACATGAATGCATAGCCCATGATTAGGCCAAAGACGAGAAGAAGACCTTCGATGATAAAAGCGGATTTGATGGTCTTCTTCTGTTTGAAAAGATATAACGGGCCAAGGCCAGCGTTGACGGCAAGGCCAGCAAGAAGGGCACCGAAAGGAATGGTTCCACTCACATAAAGCTGAGCGATAAGGACGCTTGATGCGCAGTTTGGAATAAGCCCAACCAAAGCTGCGAAGATAGGCGAGAACCAGTATGACGAAGAAAGGAATTCTTCCATGTTGATGACGGTTCCAAGCCACTCAAAGAAGATTCCGAACAAAAAACTAATGAGGAAAGCGTAGACAAAGATCTTAAGCGAATGGACCAGAGGGTGGATGAGGTGCTCATGAAGAGGGCTCTCTTTTCCTCCTTCTTCTACTTCATGCCCGCAACAGCCTTTGTGGATATCGTGGTTGCCTTCACAGTGCTCAAGATGCTCATCGACCACCGCATGTCTTTTTCTGTAGAAAAGGTCAACCATGTAGCCAAAGAAAGCGCCAAAAACGATCTTAAGACCGATAACGGCGAAGGCCATCGGCCATTTGCCTTCGAAGTTCCCGAACATGATAGGAAGAGCTTCATCTGAACAGGCGATGAAAACGGCGACAAGGGTACCCAAAGTTATGTGATCTTTGGTATATAAATCTCCCGCGACGACGGAGATTCCGCACTGCGGAACCACGCCCACAAAGGAGCCAAATAATGGGGCCGCTTTCTTTCTTCTTTCTAAGAGAGATGCTATTTTTCCTTCAAAGAAGGAAAGAATGAAGTAGATGACGAAAGCAAAACCGAGCACCTTAAGCGAGTCAAGGAGACTGTCTAATGCGATTTCACCAAACACTTCGATTTCCATACCGCTATAGTATAGTCACTTTGAAACCTTAGTAGAACTAAGAAGCATATGCGACTATAATTACCGAGGTGAGGTAAAACCCATGACTGAAGACGAAAGCAAATATAACCCCTTCGCCCGTGCGGCGGAGAAAAACGGCATCAAGACTTATAAGCCGCATCCACTTAGCAAAATCAAGAAAACCATAGCCGTCATCTCTGGCAAAGGCGGTGTTGGCAAATCGATGGTCACTTCCCTTTTGGCCGTCCAGCTTATGAAGCAAGGACTCAAGGTCGGTATTTTGGATGCTGACGTGACTGGCCCTTCGATCGCTAAGACCTTTGGCCAAGACGAATACCGTCCAATGGGAGACGATAATGGCATCTTCCCAGCCAAGACCGACAAAGGCCTCCTTTTGATTGGCGCAAACAACCTTCTTGATGATCCATCCACTCCTGTTGTTTGGAGAGGATCCCTCATCTCTAACTTGGTTACCACCCTTTATTCTCAGGTCATCTTTGATGAACTAGATGTCCTTCTTATCGATATGCCGCCAGGAACCGGTGACGTCCCACTTACCGTTTTCCAAAGCATCCCAGTTGACGGGGCCATCGTTGTCTCTTCTCCTCAGGACCTTGTCTCGATGGTCGTCAAAAAATCCATCACGATGGCAGGCATGATGCACATCAATGTCCTTGGCGTCATTGAGAATATGGCCTACATAACCTGCCCTGATTGCGGCAAAAAGATCAAAATCTTTGGCGAAACCCCTCTCGATTGCCTCGCAGCTATGATGGGCGCAAACCTCATCGACGAACTTCCTATGGATGGCAAACTCGCCTCCCTCGTCGATCAAGGAAAGCTTGAGGATTACGAAGGCGATTATTTAAAGAACGCTGTCGAAGCCATCAAAAAACTCTAGAAACAAAAGGCCTCCTAATGGAGGTCTTTTTTCTTAGATCGTTAGAAGGTCGAATAACGTGTTGCCCTTATAGATTGTCGTGTTGCTTAGCAAGGCACCGGAATAGATGAATTCATTGTCTAGATAGGGCTTCCCATCGCATAAAGGGCGCTCGATATAAAGGCCAATCCCTTTGACTTCGTTGTCTCGTAGGTTAATAGCGTCTTGGAAGTCTTTCTCTTCCGTTGCCTCAAGGATTTTTCCGTGAAGTTTGTTCGCGACTTCCTCTTTTTCGGTTTGGTCCAGTTTTACTTCAAAGAAGTAATATTCAGTCTCATATCTCTTCTTAATGCCGAGTTTGTTTTTGACTTCTCTATCGAATTCGGTTCTTTCTGTCAGCTTATCGAGCTTTGAGGCCGAAGACTCAAAACCGTCGAAGCTAACTTTTACGGTCTTTGAATTGCTGTCGAGGCTGATTTCAAGACCAGAGAATAGTTCTAATCCACTGATCTTCTCTCTAGTGAAAGGATAGTCATCCGGCAACCTTTGGCTAAAAATGCACGAAGAAAGAAGCGTCGAAAAAGAAGAGA
>JAILRR010000004.1 GCA_024698065.1 Bacilli bacterium | reverse complement strand
AAGACCATCATAGGATACCGGGTTATCAGGGTCATTGAGATTCGTGTTCTTAAAAGACCAAAGGTCATCTGAGACCATGGTGTTACTTTCCACGATGAATCTCGCTTCGTGCCCTCCATAGACGGTCACGACATATTCAATTTGCCCATCAGAGGATTTTTCCGTTTTGATATCGAGATAATCCCTTCCTTCTTTGAAGGTCCTTCCGCGGTATAGCAAAGAATGGTATTCCTTTAATGAGATGTAGGGGATCACGCTTCCAGAATAATAACGAAGAGTGGCTGTCGTATCATATTTGCTATCAACGTATCTGGCCTTGATCGTCTTTTCTTCGAAGGTTCTTTCTTTGACGCAGCTTCCAATAAGGAGCGGCAAGAGCATCAATATTCCGTAACTTTTCTTCATGTGGGGTTACCTCTAAAGAAAAGATATATCTATTTAGCTATATATAAGTCAATAGGGCTAAATCCTTTCGAAGTTTCCTTTCAGGTCCCTACCTTCTTGCGAATAGTTACCACAAAATTTACAATTAACTCACAAGAAAAAACTAATTGGCCAAAACGATTCTTTTCGTTGGTTTGAGCTTAAAAACGGCTTTTGTGATTCGAATCTTGTTGAAAAACACTAGATACTATCGGCAATTCCACGTAACGTTGAGTCGTTTTCGATTAATGAACACTTTTACAAAACTCAACTCTTCGAAGAGTATCTAGGGAAAAACATATACGTTTCGTAGAATAAGGCCAGGAGGAAAATCACATGAAAACAATTGGTGATCGAATCAAAGAAAAAAGAAAGGAAATGGGACTCACCCAGGCGCAGCTAGGAGAAACGTTAGGTCTAACTGATAAAGCCATTTCCAAATGGGAACAAAACGAAGGAAACCCAGATTTTGCAACGCTCCCAAAATTAGCCCAAACGCTTGGGATGACATTGGATTATCTCATCAGTGGTGTTGAACCAACGGTTAATCTCGAAGACATGGACGCCGAGAAACGCGCGCTATATTTAATTGAACGCGATGACGCGGAAAACTTCGTTAAATACGGTTATTCAAAACCTTGGATCCTGTTCGACGATTTAACAAAAAGTAGTTTTGGATATGAGAGTCGCCAAAGTAGGCGTCTAGAATCAACAATTCGCGCTGCAGTTTATAAAAGCAGGAAACCAAACGTCTTCAATGAGCTTATCAATTCCTATCTGACCATTGATAAGCGCAAGAAGGAATCGTTGCTCTATGGAACGCTATCGTCAGCCTCTCTTTTCTACGAGAATCTTGATGACTTTGTCATTCTTTGTGCTTTAGCGGGGAGAACTGACATTCTGGACGAAATCGACTTCAAGTTCTTCGCGATTGGTAAAAGGTCAAACAATGATCGCAACGTCAATTATGGCGTAATTGATCCACGTTGCACCTATCTAATATCACGCGATACTCTCGAATTCATTCTTACGAGTGAGGATGTTCCTCAGAAAGTGAAAGATTATCTTTCTGAAATGGAATTCTTCCGCGTTCAAAAGTATCAAAGACCGGCACAAATCGCGTTCATGATGCCGCAAATCATTGGAATCCTTTACGAATCTAAACAATTTGCTTTGCTCGAAAGCGCGCTAGAACAGGTCAAAAACTATCTAGAAACGTGCAAGAGTTTAGTTAGTAAGGAATGCGAATATAGAGACGGTATCTATATGAGATTCGAGAGAAATGGTTGGGGCGGGAAGACAGAGGCCCCGATAGCCTTCGTGCCTGGCGTTAATTTTGCCATTACAAAAGCAGAGGAGAACCACGATGCTGAATGGCTTAAAAAATTCAGCGACTTCAACACTCTTGTTAATCAGACTTTCAACGTCAAATGTCGTGTGTTTGGAGAGGAGGAAATTGAAATGCATCGAGTAAAAGGAAACCCTAACTCAGACTATGCCGACATCTTAAAATCAACTTTCATTAGACATGGTATCATCAATTATCATGAAGCCCTTAATACGGCCATGCCTACTGACCACTCAAAAGAGGATATCCTTAAATCTTTAAAGGCCTCATTGCAGCAGTTAGATAAGATTCACGAGATTGTGAAAGACATCCCGATTTGTTTCCCTGAGCTTTTTGAATCAATGCTTCAAAAGAATGACATGAAAGCGATCTTCATGTATGCCTCGAAAGAAGGTCTAACTAGTTTGCAAGACGCCGTTCTTACAAACGATTCCTCAGTGGTTCGCAATTGGGTGAATACCTTCCTTGGAAACGTAGAACCAACGGATAGTCAATTTGCAGAAAGCAAGATTTCCGAAACTGAAAAAGGAAATATTGTTGCTCTTCGCAAATGGCAGAGTTCAATTTGCATACCACCAGAAAAAGTGGAAGCTTCTGGCTTTGGCACTCCGGATTATGTCAAAAAAGCGAAATCCTATAGTTTGAAAAAACTAAAGTCTATTCTCGAAGAACAAATCGAGAAAATCACTCAGTCTAGAAAAAGGGAGGAAAACTACCAAAGAGTTTCTACAAAGATAACCGATGATTACCTGCTAGCTTTAGTTGAGAAGGGTGATTTTGATTCGGCTGTTGTGAAGCTTTGTACGCGCCTCGAGGCAGCGCTTCAATACCATTACGGATATGATGGGGAACTCTTTGAGATGCTCAAGACTTATACCGAGAATTATTTACAGCCCCATGAATTGCATAATCTTTGGGACGACGAGGACAACGATTACGAACGTTTTAAAGAAGAGGATGAGGAGTTCATGGAGGACAACAAACGCCGCGAAGCAACCAGCCGTCTCCTCCACAAACTTAGAATTAAGAGAAATCATATTCTTCATCCAGCAGCCGAAGACACCGACCTAAGTCAAGATGATATCAAGAGATGCATAAGCATCGTCTGTAACATGTAAAAGGAATAAAAAAATGAACAACTATCAAAAGCAACTTATGGAGAGAATCTCCTCAATTAAAATGATCTCAAAAACAGGTGAAGAGGGTTTGGCTAGAATCGATGGCGACTCCCTTATCCTTCGTCAAAATGAGAATTACCACATAACTAAATACTCTCTTTCAATCGAGAGCACATCCATTGAATCTATCGTCATAAACGACAAAGAGTACAAATCAAAAGCCAATCGAATTGAAGCCCAAATTGATTTTGGTGAACCAGTTAAGAAAGTTACAATTCGCTTTAAGATGGATTTGGCGGATCCGCTCGAAGTCATTACAAAATATGAGTTTGCTGACAAGACCGCCTATGATGCAAAAGATGCCGACTTGAGACGACAGAACATCTTGGAAATCTTAAAACTCAAGTGCCGCACCGGGTTTGGCAACGCCCAACTATATTGGAAGTCAAATCCTCCAAAAGCCAGCAAGCTAACCATCCTTCTTTACGCTATTATCGAAGGTCAAGACCATGCGCCAATGCGTTATCTTATGAAAGAGATTAAACCCGCGAATAATGAATACTATGCTTCTGTGGCCGATCTCCCTTATGGAAATTACTCTTTCCTCTTCACAATGGAATGTGATGGCGGGCTTAAAGTCGAGGAGGAAATCGGATTCACCATTGCAAACCCTTTCGATACAATCGAAAAGAAGATGAAGAAACTAAGTGAAACAGTGTACGCTTCAGGAAAGAACACGGTGTGCATTTAGCAGGACGCATAACGCCAACAAAAAAGGGTTAGAACTACTTTAGCCCCAACGTTCAAGAACAAAAATACCCCCGTTTTGCGGGGGATTTTGTTTGTTAGTCACTCAAATCAATGAGATTTCTTCATTTTGTAAGCGAATCCAACAAGATATAGGACAGTGGACAACGCAATAAATATCAACACAAAGAAATTAATCTCTTCATTCCAACGAAGAACGATAAGAGGAACATCAATAACTATAGC
>JAILRR010000037.1 GCA_024698065.1 Bacilli bacterium | reverse complement strand
GAACCTTCCACGCGTTGAGGAAATCATCCGTAGCAACCTTAATGAAATCAAAGCCAACATTCCTCAGATGGTTGGTGAACCTGAATACCTTGGCGTCTCTGCCTTAAGCGCTTCAAGCGTCGATCTTAAGATCGCTTGCCACTGCGAAGAAAAAGACAGATTCGTTGTCGAACGCGCTCTTAATAGAGAGCTTTACCTCCTCTTCGTCAACAACGGAGTCGACATCCCGTTCAACCAGATCTCCCTTTCTTACCGCGATCCTTCCGAAAAGAAAGAAAGTAAAAAACCTGCTGCAAAACCTGCGCAGAAACCCGAAAACTAATCATTTTTTCCTGACATATTATGGGCGAATACAATAACCGTTACTATGGAGGAATGAACAAGGAGGGACAAATCCGCTCCAATTCTTTTCATAGTCGCACGAGTGTTCGCCAAATCTCCATTGATACTGACAAACTCGAGCAAAAAGCACAAACATCGTCAGCTAGCACAAGCGCCGCTGGAACGAGCGCAAGTGCCGCAACATCTTCGGCAACATCTTCGGCAGTGACGGCCGCTCCATCCGCAGCCATCAGCGCTGGTTCTGCTGTTGCTGGAGGAACCGCTGCAGCAGTTGCTACAGCCACCGTTGTGGTTGTCGCTTCCGCCATCTTTGTTCCATCCGTTAAAGAGTTCAAATATGAGAGCACAGCGAACACGATTTCCTATTCGTTCAACCTCTCATATAAGAGCGGAGACTCAGCCGTTGTCACCCTTGAGAACCGCCTTGAGAAGTACGTTGAACGTTTTGAGCTAGCTTCTTATTTCTCGGAAGAAGAGACGGCCGAAAACGATGAAGGCATCATCCTCTTCAAAGAAGGAAGATTCACCGACTTAATTCCATCTACTACTTACAATCTTTCGATCTCCTTGCTCGATGGCGAGAACAAATACGATGTCTTTAGCGAGAGAGTCAAAACGAATGATGTTCCTCCTTCCGACTTCGTCATCACCGCTGACTTTGCTTTGAATGAAGAGACCCAGTGCTTAGAGGGTATGATCAACGTCGATGACCCAGGCCACTATTACGAAGACGGATCTATCTATGCCGAAATTACCGGCAATCGTTCCGAATACCCTGAGACAACCGATATCAGCGGCAACGAATTCGAAGAAGACTTCGATGAGATAACCATGAAGATCAAAAGGGTCTATAAGGTCTCTGATCTAAGCGCTACTCAATCCTTCTATGTCGGAGGATTCGACGGAGGGGAAGAAGGCCTTTCTTTGACGATATACGCAAAGAGCAATTACGAAGGCGGCGGTGAGCCAAAACAATACTTCCAGAAGAACTATCAATATAATGCTCCAGTCACTTATGTCACCTTCAATTTCTATAACGATGATGGAACCGTTCTTTGGGACAGCCAAACCATCCCTTATGGCGTTGAGGTTACCTATAAAGGAAGCGTTGACCTTGATGAAGAAGCATCCAGAAGAAGCTCCGACACAAAGACATTCTTCTTAGGTTGGGCTAGCAGAGTCGAAGGTGAGCCATATGATGGGCCTATGTACGCCTTCGAAGATAGAGACTACTACGCCGTCTTTGGTGAAAAGACACATGCCGTCACCCTCTATGATGGACAAAACATCATCTATAGGACTTACGTCACTCATGGCGACACTTTCTGCATCGATGAGAGTGAGGCCAGCGGTTACGACTTCATAAAGGAGCCTGACGCCAACGGCTGCTATAGCTTCGATCACTATGTGAACGCAGACGGAGAGATTGTCTTCGGCTACGAAGAGATAACTGTCACCGAAGACGTTGACCTCTTTGCCACCTATGTCGTTACCTCTCAATCGGTTCATACGATTTTCTACGACTACGATGGCACGACCGTTCTCCAAGACGATTATCAGCCAGCCGGTTCTGGCGTCTATTACGGCACCCCGCTCCCAACAAGAGAAGGGGAGACTGCCGACGCCAAATATAGGTTCATCGGCTGGAAGTGCCTTGAGATGGATGAAAGGTTTATTTCCAACAACGAAATGTATGATCTTGCCACCGAAAATTACGGTGGACGGACCTTAACCTTCGTGGCCACCTATGTCGAAGGAGAATACATCGTCAACTTCTATAACGAAAATGGAACAGAGCTTCTGGCCACCCAGTACGCTTATGAAGGCGAACAAGCCCAATATCCTGATGACGAACCGTTAACCAAAGAACCAACAGAGACCACCGAGTATGAATTCATCGGCTGGGATACTAGGCCTAATGGAGAGGAAGGGCGTCCAGAGCTTCCAACCGTTACCGGCGACATCGCCTACTATGCGGTTTTCGCTGAAGCCCCAAGGGAATACACCGTCACCGTCTATGATGAAGATAGAACAACCGTCCTCCTTACTGTTCCTGTGGCATATGGCGATATGTTCTGCATCGACGAAAGCGACATCGGCGGTTACGACTTCATGAAGGAACCTGACGCTGACGGCTGCTATAGCTTCGATCATCTGCTCGACAAGGATGGCAACATTGTCTTCGGTTATGAGGAAAATGAAGTGAAAGGCGATATCGACCTTTATGCGAGCTATATCGTCACCTCTCAATCCGTCCATATCATTTTCTATAACTACGACGGCACGACCGTTCTCCAAGACAATTATCAGATGGCCAATTATGGAATCGTCTATGAAGGCGAAGAGCCACAAAGAGAAAGCCCAGGAGATGGCAGTTATTACACATTTGGCTTCTGGTCTTCTCCAGAATTAGGAACCGATGTATACCCTGAAGATTTAGCCTCTTATAACATCTCAAGCCGTGGCGGACAGACCATCACATTCATCGCCCAGTTCAATCAAATTGCCTAACGAAAGCCCTAGCGTTTGCGTTTCTTCGCATTTGCTAAGGCTTTTTTATTCGACCCTATACCTTTAATTCATCGCAAATCGACAATAAACTATAGGTAATCCCAAAGGAGCAAAGCCATGGAACGGTTTTCCGAAGAAGAGAAGAGGTCTTCTCATTCGAATACGTTTATTTTCGCAACGATTGCTGCCCTTCTCGTTATTCTTTTGACTTATGTCTCTTGGCAGATCGACTTCATCGCCTTGAGAGAGTCCATTAATGAAGAGGAAGCGGGGGAGGTATTTGGTTTGTTTTTCGCTCTCATAATAATGGCGCTACCTTTGCTTGGGTCGATCATCGGTGGATTCGTTCTTAGCGCCATTTTCGCGCCGCTTTCCTTTGCCGTTTTGCGTAAAAGCTCCATCCACGAATTGTCAGTGCTTGGCCTTGTCTATGGCATCTTCTTTTCGCTTGCAGGTGCGTCTGCTGTCATACGTTTCATCTTGATGATGACGGGCGTCTTATAAACGTTTTTCTTCTTAGCGGCCCGGTTGGGTCGCTTTTTTCTTTGGTGGCTTCTGGCCTTTAAAAAATGTGCTTACATTTATCTCAAAAAATAAGGTATTATGTAATAAAGGAAGCGTTTTCGTAGTCGCAAAAAACGAAGATAATCGCGACAAAAATGACAAATGTTTCCTGCGCGAAAAACAATTGGAGGAGACATCATGGAACTCAGCAAGATCGTTGGTCAAAAAGTGATCACGGCCGATGGCGTTACCCTCACCATCATGAATCTAGAAGGACAATACCTCCAACTGAGCAATGGAAAGCTCTATTCTTTTGAACTTGCCTACCATAACGGATTCATCAAATTCAAAGATGAGGCGATGCAAAAAGAAGTGAAAGAGCATTTCGAAGAAACGAGCAAAAAGAAAGAAGAGGCGATCCTTAAGCAAAAGGAGCTTGAGGAGAAGTTCTTAAAAGAAGAGATGGAGAAGAGGAGAAAACGCCTTGAAGCGCAAGCCCCTCAGAAACCTGCGAAAAAGAACACGAAACGCGCTTAGTGGCGGAAGTGGTTATTTCATTAATATTTTTTCACCGTCGAGTGACGTTTTTTCTTCCACGTTCATATATATGAAGTGTATATTAATCTAGTATTCTAGAGGGGCTACACATATGGCTAAGATAGCGTTCGATTGCGAGAAATATTTGAAAGTTCAAAGAGAGAACATCCAAAAGAGAATCGCCTCTTTTGGTGACAAGCTCTACCTTGAATTCGGCGGAAAGCTTTTCGACGACTACCACGCTAGCAGAGTCCTTCCTGGTTTTAAGCCAGACACCAAGCTCCACATGCTCTTAGGTATGAAGGGTAAGGTTGAAGTCGTTATTGTCGTCAATTCTAACGACATCAATACCAACAAAGTCAGAAATGACCTTGGAATCACTTATCAAGCCGAAGTCGAAAGACTTATTGATGCATATAAGGAAGTCGAGCTCTACGTTAGTAGTGTTGTCTTCTCTTTCTATCAGCCTCTTCCTCTTGTTGACGCCTTCATCACCAAACTCACCAACAACGGAATCAAGGTCTACAAACACTATGAGATCGCCGGATATCCAAGCAACATCCCACTCGTTGTTTCCGAAGAAGGCCTTGGAAGAAACGAATACATTGAAACCACTAGACCAATCGTCGTTGTGACCGCTCCAGGTCCTGGAAGCGGAAAGATGGCAACCTGCCTCTCTCAACTTTATCACGACAATAAGCGCGGCATCCGTGCTGGCTACGCCAAATACGAAAGCTTCCCAGTCTGGAACCTCCCATTAAAGCATCCAGTCAACCTCGCTTATGAGGCCGCTACAGCCGATCTTGAAGACGTCAACATGATCGACCCATATCACCTTGAGGCCTATGGCAAACAAGCCGTTAACTATAACCGTGATGTTGAGACTTTCCCTCTCCTCAAAGCCATCTTCGAGAAGATCTATGGCAAGAGCCCATACAATTCCCCAACCGATATGGGCGTCAACATGATTGGCTTTGCCATCAAGAACGAAGAAGCCGCTATCGAAGCGTCCAAAGCCGAAATCATCCGTAGATATTACCAAGCCAAGAAGAACTGCTTCCTTGGCAAATTCAAAGATGATGCGGTGGTCAAAGAAGAAATGCTTATGAACACTCTTGGCATCAGCACAGCTGACCGTAAGGTTGTTGCCGCTTGCCTTAAGAAAGAGGAAATCACCGGTGTCCCATGCTGCGCTCTCGAACTTTCTAACAAGAAGATTGTCTGTGGCAAGAGATCACCATTATTCGGTTCCTCTGCGGCCGTCCTTCTTAACGCCTTAAAGGTTCTTGCTAAGATTGACGATAAGATTCCTCTTATCTCACCAGAGGTCATCAAACCAATCCAAGACCTCAAGGTCAATTCTCTTAACAACCACAACCCAAGGCTCCATGCTGAAGAGGTTCTTATCGCTCTTGCGATTCAGGCTAACAGCAACCCTCTTGCTAAGATTGCCCTCCAGCAACTTCCAAAGCTTAAAGGTTGCCAGGCTCACTCATCCGTCATCCTTCAGGAAACCGACCTCAACACCTTCAAGAAACTTGGCATTGATGTCACTGAAGAAGCAATCAGCAGAGCTCACCGCCTCTACACGAAATAACAGCGAATTTTTAAAAAGCCCCTGCAAATCGCGGGGGTTTTCCTTCTCATTAAAGACGCAAGCTAAGAAGGCGATGGTATCGTATTATGTTATCAATTAGAAAAAGAGCAATTGCATTATCTACCATTGGTTTTATGGCGATGCCTTTTCTTTTATCGTGCGAAAATCGTCCCTCGGTCTTTAAAAAACTTTTTGAAAGAAACGTTGTCTGGTCTGATGAGTTAGGCAAGGTTTGTATAACTGTTCAGGGCGAGCGCCACGAATATGGCTTCGCTAAGATTTTGATCAACAACGAGGAGGTCAAAGCAACAGCGACATTTTCGGATGGAAATGGTTTTACTGGAATTAGTTTTGAGACTGAATCCAACATCTTAGATCCACATAACAATTTCTGTGTTTATGGGCTAGATTTTAAGGAAACAAAAAGCGAGGGCTCAGCTGTATTTGAGATCCGTAGCGACTTAAAAGAAACGGGAGACCCATATTTTGCGACGAACGATTCGATTACATTAAAGAAAAGGGCGATTACCGAAGAGGAACTAGACGTGAGGTATTGTATTTTCAATTACCTTTGTACTGAAGATCGTCGGTTGTTCGTGTACCAGGGCAAAGAGACTCCTTACACTGGAAGAATGGCCGGAGAATATAACTCTAACGATATAGAGTTGTTCTTAATGGACGGCTGTTTCTTCAAAATTATCGAAGATGAAAAGACCCTGGGAGAAGGGAAATATTTATCTACTTTTGAAGGGATGACTCTTCTTTTCGATGTTTATGGATCGGATGTTTTTGGTGAAAGCCTGTCACTCGTTTGGTGCTGGGCAAACGCGCAGCTTGCAAGTTTTGCTTCCTAGATGCCTTTGGTTCCGTGTTTGCACCAGCCGGGATCGTAGATACACTCACCCGCTTTGTGCTTTCTGACGCATTCCAATTTGAATTCCTTTGTAAACCTCATAGAAAAGAGACCCTCCAGTTGGAAGCGCATTTAAAGAAGAACGTATTGGATATATCAGAAAACTAATGCACTTTGTGATTAATCCTCTAGTGATTTTTTGTTTCTTTGTCCCTTATGGCCATTCCCGTAGTAGGCGTCGCTTTAGGCGTGTTAGGCATATCGTTATCTGTGCTGTCAGAACCGTTGTTGATTATCTTTTATATGAACAAAGAGGGCTTGGCGATGTTATCGATTGCCTAGACTTGAAGCATATTGAAAACGGTATTATAGATTTTCCAAAAGAATCTCTGTTTGATGAATTCAAAGGAAACATCGGGTCAGACGGTAATGGGATAATTTGCTTTTGGAAAGGTGTGGATTCCGAATTAAATATCGATTATCTACAATTTGCCCACTTTGTTTGTGTCAAAAGCGAAAAGACCACTAGTGGCGAAATTATATATACTGGGTACAATGTTAATGCATGCGGGTATAGTACTATTTATTGCGGTGATTTTAATATGGGTTGGTTAATGAACCGCGGCGGACAAGGCTGGACCAACGACCAAGCTAGGAAGGCGATGATATCGTATTATGTTATCGATTAGAAAAAGAGCAATTGCATTATCTACCATTGGTTTTATGGCGATGCCTTTTCTTTTATCGTGCGAAAATCGTCCCTTGGCCTTTAAAAAACTTTTTGAAAGAAACGTTGTTTGGTCTGATGAAGAAGGAAAGATATCTATTGCCGTTCAGGGTGAAGCTGATTGTCGTGGTTTTGCCAAGCTCATGATCAATGACAAAGAGGTCAGAGCAACCGCTTTATTTACGGACGAAAGCACCTATACAGGAATTAGCCTTGAGACCGAAGAATATACAATGGGATTATCTTACGATGCTTGCTATGGTCTAGCCTTTAAAGAAATGGTTGATAGTAGCAAAGCTACTTTCGAATTCGGCAGCTTATCTGCCCTTGGTGATCCGTATTTTGATTCTGGCAATCCAGTTTTATTAACAAAAAGGCCGATAAGAGAAGATGAGCTTGACGCAAGATATTGTTTTGTGAGCCGTTGGGTATCGGATGAAATAAACCTTCGCATCACATCTGTAAAAGACACACCATACACCGGCAGAATGTTTGTTGATTACAATGACAAGGAACTGATATTCCTCTTTCTTGAAGAAAGCGGTTTTAGATTTATGGACGGCGAGAATGTTGTTGCAGAAGGCAAATATATCTCATCTTTTGATTCTATGACCTTACGCTTCGACGTATGTGGCTCTGAGGAATTTGGTGAAAGCCTCTGCCTCTCTATTCCTTTCGTCTCTATTTAGATGCCTTTGGTTCCGTGTTCAATTCTCGCTAAGGCTTCCTCGCCTAAGAGAACTCTCACGATATTTGAAGCAAACTCAATCGTGTAATTCATTGAGCGGCCCGTGACGAGGTCTCCATCGATGACAGAACCTTTGTCCATCCAGTTTCCTTTCCCTTTTTGGAAGCCAGGGAAGCAGACGTAATTCTTGCCATCTAGATAGCCGAGCTCTCCAAGGATTGAAGGGGCTGCGCAGATGGCGTAATACTTCTTTCCTAAGTCATGGAATCTTTTGATCATCTCAATAGCAGCAGGGGAGTTCTTGATGTTCTCGACTCCGACTTTGCCACCAGGAAGAACGATGAAGTCATAGTCTTCCGCCTTAACGTCTTTAAGGAGAGCGAGAGCCTCAACCTTAAGGCCCATAGAACTCTTGACGAATAATGAATCTGAGATTGAGACATAGGTGACTTCAATCTCGTGAGTCCTAGTTAATATGTCGTGCGTGGAAATGGCTTCAGTCTCTTCAAAGCCATCCGCTAAAAGCATTAATCCTTTAATCATGGTTATTACCTCAAGAGGATTATAACAAAAAAGGAGCCGTTTTGATTCGGCTCCTTAGTGTTTCAAGAGAACTTATTTCTTGAGGTTGTAGAAGGCTTTGATGCCTGGGTATTCGGCGGTATCGCCAAGCTCTTCTTCGATGCGGAGGAGCTGGTTGTATTTGGCAATACGATCGGATCTGGACATGGAACCAGTCTTG
>JAILRR010000005.1 GCA_024698065.1 Bacilli bacterium | reverse complement strand
GCTTTGTCTTCATCATAAACATCGAGCTTAAGGTTGCGTGATAAGCCGCCTAAGCTATGTTTTGCGGCCGCCGGGAAAAGATAATGCGATAAGGCATAGGTATCGATGACAGGGTGTTTATCTTTTGGCAAACCAACCCTGAGGCGAAGGGCATTAAGGAAGCCAACGTCGAATGAGGCGTTATGGGAAACGAGGATGCAGCCTTCGGCGAATTTCTCAATCTCCTCTGCCGCTTCTTTCTCACTCAATCCGTCTTTGATCATCTCATCGGTGATGTGGGTCTTTTTCTGAATGACTTCAGGAATATGGACACCGGCATTGACGAAGAAGTCTTTCCTATCAACGACCAAGCCATCGACAACTAAAACAGCACCGAACTCAGTGATCCTATCGTATTTGGATGAAAGACCTGTGGTTTCAAAATCGAAAACACAATATCTGCCTTTGGCTAAAGGCGTATCAACAAAATTCCATGCATATCGTGGGTTTTTGAAGGCGTAAAGCTCAATGCCATAAAGGACTTTGAACTTCTCTTCACCTTCAGGAATCTTCTTATTGATATCGATGCAAGCGCCTTCAGCTTGAGGGAATGATTGGATGACGCCGTGATCGGTAATGGCCACCGCTTTCATGCCCATGTGATAAGCGAGTTTAACGTAATCGCTAGCTTCAGCAAGACCATCCATCGCACTCATCTTTGTGTGGGCGTGAAGCTCGACGCGCTTCTCTTCGCAAGGATCGTCGCGGAGAGGCTTTGGCGGAAGAACATCAAAGGAATGAAGATACAGCTGATAAAGACCCTGGGTAGGTCCTGGTCTATCTTCGATTTTGATGGCTCCTCTGATTCGGAGATGGGCCCCGTTGCTTATAGAACCAAGGACGCCTGGAGATAAGACTTCTTTGTCCTCAACGCCTCTGACGTTGATGGCGCTTTCATCATCGCCAAGTCCGAAGGTGGCCATGGCAAGGCCTCTTTTTGTGCTACGTAACTCATAGCCATAGACATAGCCAGATACCTCAAAGTTACCTCCGTAGTTTTGGTAGATTTCTTTAATGCTTTCTAGCCTGTAATAGTTTCCTTTGGAATGGATATTATGGGAAAGCTGTTCATTGATTCTTTCTTGTTCAACGAATTCGGCATAGGCCTCTTTGACTTCTTGGTCGTGTCTGGCCGCATCTTCCGCGATTGCGTCATATTCATCAGGAATATTCACATTTTCGTCAGCAAATCCTTCTTCGTTTTCTTCTATCGGTTCTTCGTCGTCGTCTTCTCCTTGCTCATCTTGAGAGACGATAGGCTCCACTTTAATTTCTTCTTTCTTTGGTTCCTCTTTCACTTCTTTTGGCAAATCAACGCATTCGATTTGGATACCATATGAAAGGAACTTCAAAAGCTCATTGAAGTCTTTGGCAGCATTCGAAACCCCTTCTTCATTCGCGGTCACATAATGGCCGTCTTGGAGTTTCACCGAAATCTCGGACATGACCCTATGCTTATCGAAACAGAAATCGGCAAAGAGGTTAGAGATGTCTTCTTCAGCAGGCTCTTGGACATAGACAAAACGGAGATCGATGTTATAGGTCGCTCTCTCAAGAGCCATTAAGAATTCGTTTAAAAGAGAATATTCCCACGGGGTCTCTTTCCTTATCGTCATGTGGACGAGACCTTTGATCTTAGGGTCGCTTGCGACGAATTCAAAATCCATCCCAAAACGGGTGACATCCTCTAAGCCAATGGACTCAAGGAATCTGATGATTTTTGGTTGCTGTTTTTTGTCCATCTTAGAAGAGCCTCAGAATATCGCGGAATAGGATGAAGAAAGAGAATCCGAAAAGGAGAACAACACCGACAAGCGATATTCCGTTTTTGACTTTTTCTGGAATCTTCTTTTTGAATGCGGTCTCAACAAGGACAACAAGGAGTTGATATCCGTCGAGTCCAGGGAATGGGAGAAGGTTGAAAATAGCTAAATTGAGGGCGAGGAAGCCACCATAGAAGAAGAACGTCTGGATCCAGCCAATCTCATTTGAGATGGTGAGGACCTGACCACCGGCGGCAACGATCGAACCAATGTTTTCAAGATTTCCGCTGAAGAGATACTTAAGGCCTTCCCCGATTGCGTTGAAAAGATATTTGAAACGCGAGCAACCATTGAGGAGTCTTTGACCGAATGGAAGCCAATACATGTGGCAATGGACTTTGAGCGAAGCACTCCCGGCAACAAGTTGTTTGTCTTCGTTCACGATGAGCGTTACTTGCTTTGATGTATCTTTCGTCGCTAAGAATTCGTTAACGGTTGGAGCGTTTTCTCTATCCGATGCGGCGATGAAGGTCGGACTCATGATGATGGTGTCACCGGCTTTTGGCTCATATTCCCCAAGAGCGATATCAGGTTTGGCGGTCAAACCAAGCTCTTGTTGAATCGCATCGGCGAAATATCCATCTTTCGGTTTGTAGAATTTGGTGTTGAGGAAAACATCGTTCTCGTTGACGACGCTGGTAAGATTGAAGACAGCAACATAGGTTTCTTCGCCCATGCCGTTGATGATCTTGGTATCGCAGTCGATGATGTAACCGACTTCGTTGTTCTTGTCATCTTTAGCAATCGCTGGAGCATAAAGGCGGTCAAAGTCATATTCAATGACTTCCCCATCGATTTCACCAGTCGTCCAGAAGCAGAATGCTTTAGCGTTAATTCCGCCTTCCTCGACTTCAGCCTCCGTGTTGATGCCAGTGTAGAAAGACGAGCAAACATAGTAGCTTGGGAACGCCGTCTCATAGACAAAGCAGAAGAGGAGAGATGTCAAAAGGTTGACGCTGATGCCAGCGATGAAGACAAGGCATCTCTTCCACCACTTGATACCCTCGATTGAACGGTCTCTGGAAATGACTTGACCTTCTGGCAATTCAAGACCTTCGCCATACATTGAGACGTATCCACCAAGAGGGATAGCGCGGATTGAAAAAGTCGTTTCTCCGCCTTTTCTCTTGTGCTTGAAAATGGCAGGTCCGATACCGATTGAGTATTCGAGACAATAGACGTTATAAGCCTTCGCTACGACTAAGTGTCCTAATTCATGCGTCGAAATGAGGATGCCGAGCATGACAATCATGACGATGATGGTCGTAAAAATTTCCATGCTCAGTTCACTCCTTTCTCAAATGTGGCACGAACATAATCGCGCACTTCTTTATCTATTCTCACCAAAGTGGTGAGACTTGGATTCATTATATTAGCAAAGTGGTCCAAGGTCATTTCGTTTACTTTGACAATGTCCGAGAAACGAATTTTTCCTTCGAGTAAAAGGGCAATGGCAACCTCGTTAGCGGCATTGATCACCGCCGTTGCGGTTCCACCCATCTTGAGGGCTTTGATGCAAAGACCGACAGCAGGATATCTTTCAGGATCGAACTTATGGAAATGGAATGGACCAAACTCCTCAAGTTTCTTTACTCGATAAACTTCAAAAGGCACCTTGCCTTCATATAACGCATAGGCGATTGGGCCATGCATATCCGGTTTGCTCACATCCCCAACGATGGTTCCGTCTTTTAATAGGAGTGCTGAGTGAAGATGGCTTTCGTCATGAAGAATGACCTCAACCTTATCGACGTCGTAACGGAAAAGATGATGGGCTTCAATCACTTCAAAACCTTTGTTCATCATGGTGTCGCTGTCGATTGTGATTTTTGCGCCCATATTCCAGGTTGGGTGATGAAGGGCCATCTCAGGCGTGACATCATCAAGTTCATTGAGTTTGAGGTTACGGAAAGCACCGCCGCTTCCAGTAAGGAGAATCTTTTCAACGTCCTCTGGATTCACCTTCGAAAAGCATTTGGCAATGGCGACATGTTCGGAATCAATAGGCCACATTTTCCCATGCCCTTCATCGAGAAGCTTGTTGATTATATCTCCTGCCACAACAAGGCTTTCCTTGTTTGCGAGGCAAAGGATTTTATTCTCTTCTAAAGCGGTCACGGATGGCACAAGACCAGAGAATCCCACAAGGGCGTTCTCGACCATGTCGGCATCACTGTTCCTGATGAGTTCTGATAGACCATTCTCACCAGAAAAGACGTTTAGGGATGGGTGCTTCTTTTTCAAATCCTCTGCAAAACCCTTATCAATGCAATAGACGCCTTTGATTGAGGGGAATCTTTTTAAGATTGGTTCGACTTTGTCGGTTTGCTTTCCAACACTGATGCCAACAAGTTCAAAAGAAGCCTTATTGGCTTCGAAAATATCTAGTGACTGGGTGCCAATATTTCCAGAGGCACCTAGAAGCAAAACCTTACGCATAAACTATTAGACCAAGAAGTTCCAACCGTTCTTTATGAGAATGAGAAGGATGACGGCCCCAATGCTTGAGAAGATGATGCTATCGCAACGATCAAGGATGCCGCCATGGCCCCTAAGGATGTTTCCATAGTCCTTGATGTCGTAATAACGTTTGATGAGGCTGAAAGAGAGATCGCCAATTGTGGCAAAGACAGGTTCAAGAAGGGCGATAAGAAGAATCCAATACCATTTGTCGATGGTGAGGAAAGGAAGAATAGGATGGCCAGTTGCAGCCAAAATCAAACCAAACGCGGCAGTGACGACAAAGCCAACGATGAGGCCCCAGTAGAAGCCTTCCCAGGTTTTCTTAGGAGAGATTCTTTCGTTGAGCTTGTGTTTCCCGAAATAGACACCACCGAAATAAGCGGCGATATCGTTGAAGATAGGACCAACGAAGACAAATAGAAGAAGCTCAAACGAGCCAAGGTATTTGAATAAACCGTTCTCAACCAAGGTGCTGTTATATGGAAGACCGCCCCAGGTGATTGAACCTTTGGCATTATAGGCCATTTGGATTGGAAAATATCTGATGAAATAGAAAGACTGGAACCCAAGCCCAAGAAGCAACGACATGAAGAAGAAATAGGCAACGTCATCGAGCCCAAAGTTTTTGTCGAGGATTCCAACAACGCAGTAAACGAGCAACGAGGCGGCGATACCGATAACAGAGACTTCAAACCCCTCGTAATAATCCGCAAGAGACAAAACGAAGTGCTCAGGATCCGCCTTGTAAGCGGCCATGTTCCCCTTGAAGAACATCCAGTAAACGAAGGAAAGGATGATCGCGTATGTCGCAACATAGACGAACCAGTTGTATTTCTTTCGAGGAGCTTTGATGACCTCGGCGATGGCGAGGACCAAGAAAGCCATGACGGCAAAGAAGTAATACCAACCGCCAAGGATGAAGGTTGGGACAGCGGTCACAAAAAGAATGAGGGCGACGATGACACGGCTCTTAAGAGAACTCTTGTATCCCTCTGGGGGTGTGTTGATTTCGATGTTTCCGATTTTATTCATTCTTGAGTCCTCCGTAGCGGCGGTTTCTGTTTTGGTATTCTTTTAAGCAATCGATGAAGGCTTTGCGGCGGAAATCAGGCCATTTAACGTCGGTGAAGACAAATTCCGCATAAGCGTTCTCGTAAAGCATGTAGTTCGATAGTCTTTGTTCACCACTCGTCCTGATCATCAAATCGACATCAGGCATCTCTGGGTGCCAAAGGTAGTTTTTGAAAGAGACGTCATCAAGGTCTTCTAACTTGGCCTCGCCATTCTTGTAAGCTTCAGCAAATTTCTTTGTGGCTCTGACAATCTCATCCCGACCACCGTAATTAAGGCAAACATTGAAAACGAATGAGTCGTTGTTCTTCGTCTGTTCGATTGCCTCGTAGCAGACTTTCCTAGTTTGTTCTCTGATACGGCCAAGGTCTCCGGAGATGACTACTCTGCCACCAGTCTTGATGATGTAATCAATCTCGCGATGGAAGAATTCTTCAAGATAGTCCATGAGATGATCGATCTCATCCTGTGGACGATTCCAGTTTTCAGTCGAAAAAGCATAGAAGCTCGCGTATTTGATCTTGAACTCACGACAGAGATCGTAAATCTCAATCAAACGTTTGCAGGCTTCTTTGTGACCAAGGTGGCGAGGCAAACCGCGGAGGTTGGCCCAACGGCCATTTCCGTCCATGATGAAAGCCACATGATCAAGCTTCTTTTTTAAAACAAATTCTTCACTCATTGAGTGAAATTATAAAACGATTTGGTGTTCTAGAAAATACGTAAGCACAAAGAAAGGAAATTTTCCTTTCGCTTACCCCTGATTGAAAAAAGTGCATTAAGAACTGAATGAGGCTAAAATAGTCTCACTTATGGAAGAAAAAGAAACCGTAATCGAGACAGAAAATGTCGAAGAATCCGTAGAAATCCTTGACAAAACCCAGACGGAATCCAAAAAGATGTCTCTTAAAGAAAAGAAGGCAACTTGGATATTCGGATCGATCGGTGTCTTTTTGGTAGCGGCCCTAACGACCATCATCATCGCTGGCACAATCAACGATGAGGCTAGAGCCAACCACCCCGTCTACTATTATTTTGATTGGAATAAAGACCTTCCTGGTTTCTATGATAAAGACGACAAATTCATCGGCGAGAACTTAACCACGTTTGAAGCCAAAAAGGACAATGCTGAGAACCTTTATTACGAAATAACTAAGGTTAGCAGTTATTCAAAAGCAGTCACTTACGTTCTGCCTTCCGTCCATGGCGAGGGCGAATTAAAAGCACCGGTTCAATCCATCTCCACATCCAATGGCGAAAACAGCATTTTTAATGACTATCAGGAAAACATCGCTGCGATATACGCTCAATCCTTTTATAAGAATATCGGGAGCTATGTCTTCGCCAATTTGCCCGCTCTTAAGAAAGTCGAATTCAGAAGCGCCCCTGCTGGCAAACAAGATATCGGTCACCACGCTTTCTATGGCGACACAGCTTTGACTCAAGTCACTTTAGCCAACAACCTAAGCACACTTGGGGAATCCGCTTTTGAAGGCTGTTCATCCTTGACCGAAATAACCCTTTCAAATTCCTTGGCCAAAATTGGCGCGAATGTTTTCAAGGGCTGCAATATGGGCTACATCAATTTTAACGGCACACGTTCGCAATGGAATGCGGTAACCAAAGAAGAAGGATGGGATGAAGGCTTAAGCGAGTGCTACATCCAGCTCCTCCAAGAGCGAGAGAACCCCTACATCTACATCAAGTAGAAATAACCAAACAACAAAAAATCCCCTGCAAATTCAGGGGATTTCATTTGTTTTAGAGGTTAGATCGTCATGATCTCTTTTTCTTTGGCAGCATAGGCGTCATCGATGGATTTCATGACATCGTTAACGACTTTTTCGAGATCTTTTTCAACTCTCTCGCGGAAATCGTCGGACATTGAATCGTCCTCTTTGATCATGGCGAGATAATCGCGTCTGATGTTTCTGACGGCGACCTTCGTGTCTTCCGCGAAACCTTTAGCCTGCTTGACGGTAGCCTTACGGTTATCCTCTGTCATAGCTGGGAAGATTAGACGGACGAGGTCAGCTTCGACCTGCGGGTTGATACCGATATTTGCAGCCGTGATAGCCGTGGCAACAGACTTAAGGTCTTCACTCGAATAAGGTTTGACAACGAGCTGTCTTGGCTCTGGTTTGGTGATTGAGCAGATGTCGGTGATGGCAATCTTGTCACCATAGTAGTCAGCCTTGATTCCATTGAGAACGGAAGGATTGGCTTGGGCACTTCTAAGTTTGCCAAAGTTATCGTTAAGGCTTCTGACGGATTTCTCCATCTGTTCTTTGCATTCGGTTACAATTGGTTCCATGTGTTATTCCTCCGATATGACACTACCGATTTCTTCGCCCATAAGAACTTTCAAGATGTTCTCTGGATCTTCCATATTGAATACGTGGATTTTGATTTTGGTCTTCTCTAATTGGGCCACCGCTGTGAGATCCATGACCTGAAGCTGTTTCTCAACGGTCTCCTGGAAGGTTAACTTTCTAATGAGCTTCGCATTTGGGTTGGTGCGAGGGTCAGAGTCATAAACGCCTTCGACATTGTTCTTGCCCATAAGGATGGCGTCGGCATCACAATCAAGAGCTTTGAGAGCGGCGTTGCTATCGGTGGTGAAGAATGGGTTTCCAGTTCCACCAGCGAAGATGACGACGCAGTTCTTATTGAGATGATGGATGGCTTTTCTACGGATATAAGGTTCGCAGACCTGTGGGACGTTGATAGCGCTAGCGACTCTGGTGTCGAGACCTTTTTCTTCGCAAGCACTCTGGATGGCAAGGCCATTCATAATGGTGCCAAGCATGCCCATGTAGTCAGCGGTCGAATGATCGATGCCAACGGTGTCGGCAAGTTTTCCACGCCAGATATTTCCAGCGCCGACGACGATACCAATCTGAACTCCAGTATCCGCTACTTTCTTGATTGTGTTAGCGATTTTCTGAAGTTTAGACCTGTCGTAAATAGAATGATTCTCCTGGTCGGCAAGGGCCTCTCCGGAGAGTTTGATAATTACTCTTTTATATATAGGTTTCATACTGGACTTATTATACAAAGAAGAACGCTTATGAGCGACTACTTTTTATAAGAAAAAAGTCCCCATGTAATGAGGACTTGATTTCTAATCGATTAAGAAGATTAGGCAGCGGCTTCAACGCCATCGCCAACCTGATAACGGGTGAAGGAGATGACTTTGTTGCCCTTCTCGCTAAGGAGCTGGCTAACGGTCTTGGATTCGTCGAGCAACCATTTCTGGAAGGTGAGGCAGCTCTGCGAAAGAACCTTGTCGACTTTGCGCTGAGCGATCTGAGCTTTGACCTGTTCTGGCTTGTTGGCGAGTTTCTCGTCATTAGCGACTTCGGTCTCGGCGATCTTCTGCTCTCTTTCTCTCTCGGCGGCTGGAACGTCTTCGAGGGCGAGGTAGAGAGGATTGTTGGCGGCGATGTGCATAGCCATCTGGTTGGCTAATTCGGCATCCTCTTTCTCAAGGATGACGACGACACCAATCTTTCCGCCCATGTGGATGTAGGTGCCAAATCCCTGGCCTTCGGCTTTCTTGATGACCTTGTAGCGACGGAAGACAAGTTTCTCACCGGTAGCAAGGGCGGTAGCGTCTTGGAGATCCTTAACGCCGGCCTGAGCTTCTTCAATGGTGGCTGGCTCGTTCTTAAGAACGAATTCAGCGGCACCTTCACCGAAAGCGTGGAACTTGTCGGTAGCGCTGACGAAGTCGGTTTCGCAGTTGACCTCGATGATGGCGGCTTTGCCACAACTATCGCAGGTTTTGATAACGGCTAAGCCTTCGGCGGCGGTTCTGTTAGCACGCTTGGCGGCTTTGACGATGCCCTTCTCGCGGAGGACGTCGATCGCTTTTTCGATGTCGTAATCGTTATCTTCGAGAGCTCTCTTGCAGTCCATCATGCCAGCGCCAGTGCGCTCCTTGAGGGACTTGATAGCTTCAATTTTGCTTTGTTCTGCCATTGTGTTAACTCCTTTATGTTTGATTTAGGCTTTGGCTTCTTCTTTGGCTTCGGCTGGAGCAGCAGCTTCTACGGCTGGCTTCTCTTCAGCTTTTGGGGCCTCGGCTGCGGCAGCGGCTTTCTCACCACGTCTGGCGGCGAAACGAGCGGCTCTCTCAGCCTGCATCTTCTTGTAGCGTTCTTCACGCTCAGCACGCTGGGCACGGATGGCGGCCTTGCGGGCTTCGTTGGCGGCGTCGGCGCTGCGGATGGCATCCTTCATGGTAGCCTCTTCGCCTTCGTCTTTGGTGTAAGCGTATTCGGTGATACCGCCTTTGGCTTCAACGATGGCATCAGCAAGGGTGCCGATCAAAAGCTTGAGGGCGTTGGAACCATCGTTGTTGGATGGGATTGGGAAATCGACAACCTCGGGGTCATCATTGGTATCAACGATAGCGAAAGTTGGGATGCCGAGCTTGCGGGCTTCGGCGATGGCGTTGTGCTCGAGGGTTGGGTCATCGATGATGATGGCCTGTGGGGCACGGCGCATTTCTTTGACACCTTCGAGGTTACGGGAAAGTTTCTCTAACTCTTTGCGAAGGATGGCGACTTCTTTCTTTGGAAGCTTGTCGAAGGAACCATCTTCCTGCATGGCCTCGAGATCTTTGAGTCTCTTGGTA
>JAILRR010000077.1 GCA_024698065.1 Bacilli bacterium | reverse complement strand
ACCTCCCTTTACTGTGCTGGTTATGGTCAGCTTGATCACACGAAGCTTGATACCAACACCCAGGTCAACGCCACGAATCAAACCGAAAGGTTCAAGGGCGCCTTCCTCCCAACCAAGACTGGCATGGGTTTGAATTCATCTAAGATGGGTCCAGAACTTGGTATGGCCTATGCCTTAAAAGACGAAGCCACTTCCGAAAAGCCAATCTATTTCATCAAGATGGCTTCTGGTGGCAGTGGATTCGAACAAGGAGGGACCGACTACAACTGGCCAGTCAAGGACGCAGATGGCAAGTGGCCAGAGATCAATATGTATCACACCTTCTGCAAGCCATTCATCGAGAATAACCTCGAGATCATCAAAGGGAAAGGCTTCAAACCTGTCATCAAAGGCTGGTTATGGCATCAGGGTGAAAGTGATTCCGCTACTGAGAAGATCGCCAAATACAAGCAGCGCCTTGGCGACATGGTCGAACTCTTTAGAACCGACTTCGCCCCATACGCCAAAGAAGAAAGTGGTGAGAACATCGCCTTCGTTGATGGCATGATCTATCAGGGAAGCGGCACCGCTTGGGGCGCCCAGACCTCCAAAGATATGAACGCGGTCAAACAGGAATTCGCTGACAGCGCGGACAACAACTACATCGTTGATATCTACGCTAACGAAGAGCCAACCGCTGAGAACGAGCTTAAGCCAGGCAACCCTGGCGGTGACAACATGCACTATAACGTCAAGAGCTCCCTCCGCTTAGGAATGGGCTATGCGAAAGTTATCCTTGATAACAACCTTCTTGACTAAGTAAATCGCTCCTATATAGCGCTTCCCTCAAAAGGGGAGGCGCTTTTTTTGTGTTTTTCTGAAAAAAATAGAAAATCGCCACTATATATAAAGTGGCAAAGCAAAGCCGTTAAAACTCGGAACGGAGACCTCGCAAATCCTAGCACGGAAAGCGAGGTGATATGCATGAAAGACTTCTTGAAAGAAGACGACGGTCTTCTAAAACTAGTTCTTATCTGCCTCTTGTTATCATTGTTGGCGTTGCTGACTAAATAAAAAGAGCCTCCCGCAACTCATAACCATAAAGTGCTTGTGAGGACTCCGTTCTTATGGTCTTATTATAACTCCAATTTTTACAAAGTGAATATGCCTGATATGAGCGACTTATAGTAATAAAAAGAGCCTCCACGTGTTAATCCCATTAAAGTACTCGCGAGGACTCTTCTATATTTTAACTTGCCATCTAATTAATTTTCAACAATGTAAGGAAGTTACAAGAGAACGCGGAAGATCTTAAAGAAGCCTGAAACGAATCTTTGGAAAGCGTTCGCTTTGAAATCGACAGGGACTTCTTTGGAAACGCTAATCATCTCCTCAAAGTCTTTTTTGATGTCTTTCAAGCATGGGGCGTCATATATCACCATCGCATCCTCGAAGTGGTGGGTCAAAGAACGGAAATCGAAGTTGATCGTGCCAACAGAAGCGATCTTATCATCGACAAGCATGCCTTTCTGGTGGTTGAAGCCAGGGGTGTATGTATAAACATGGATGCCACTTTCAAGATAGAGGTGGAACTGACATTTCGCCATCCAGTAGACGATCTTCTTGTCAGGAATGCCTGGGACGATGAGATTGACTTCAACCCCGCGCTTAGCGGCGCCTTGAAGGGCTCTTATGAGAGGGTAAGTGCAGATGAGATAAGGGGTTGAGATATCGACCCTCTTTGTCGCCGCGTTAAGCATATTGATGTAATTCTGCTCGCCAACCTGCTCATTCTTGTCATATGGCCCAGGGGTATCGCCAAAGAAGAAGGCACTTCCTTTGTCTTCGAAGTGAGGATAATCATCACCTTTGGTGAATAAGGAATAATCGGTTATTTCATGGGTGCATAGGTCATGGTTTTGGAGGAAGGTGACGATGAGGTCTTTGATGCCTTCGCCTTCAATCTTGATCATCGTGTCTTTCCAGTACCCGAATCTCTCTTTGTCATTCGCGTATTCGTCAGCAAGGTTCATACCGCCCGTATATCCGATCTTATGGTCGATGACGACGATTTTACGGTGGTCTCTATTGTTAATGACATTAGAGAGGATAGGGGTGATTGGATGGAAAGGAGAGGCTTTGATGCCTTCTTTCTTCATCTTGCGGGAGAAACTATCAGAAAGGACCCTATTGCAGCCGATGTCATCATAGACGATCCTGACATCAACGCCTTCCTTGGCTTTTTCCTTTAAGACATCGATGGTCTTCTTGTACCATTTGCCTTCGGCGATGATGAAAAACTCTAAAAAGATGAATTTCTCTGCTTTCTTGAGGTCCTCAATTAAGGAAGGGAAGAATTCCTCGCCGTTCTTAAAGTAGGTGAGGTGGTTATTCTTCGAGGTGAAAAGCCTCGTGGTTTCATGGAGATAATGGAAAATGCCTCTGTATTGGAGGTCGATTTCCTCTTCGTTGGCCTTTTCGATATAGGCGTGTTCCTTCGCTTTAGCGTCAAGGTACTTGAGGGTTGGGACGACGATGTTCCTGTCTTTTCTTCTCATCTTGACCCTGACAAAGACGAAATAGAAAGTGAGGGTCAAGGCAGGGAAGAGGAAAAGGAAGGTGATCCAAGGGATCTTGTATTCAGGATTTTCCTCGCGGTTGATGATCTTGAAGAAGACCACTAAGGCGACGATCGATAAAGCGACCCTGAAGATGAGGACGACGAGGATTTTGATGAAGTCAGCAAGGTTTTCGGCGTTCTCAACCTCACTCTCTAGTACGGTGGCTAGATACGCATCAAGGAAGAAGTATCCTCCGACGATGAGGAATATCTCAAGGATGATGAGAAGAGCGAATAAGAGCTTCGGCGATGTGATGGTTCTCCAGAATTTCTTCATGTCCCTAATTATACGCTTTTATTAGTTTTAATAAAAAAACGCCAAGAATGTCACCCGAAAAGAGAAAGACTGTCTCTTTATTTGAAAGCGCTTCCTTGGTAAAGTTTTTCTAGAAAAGAGGTTTCTCT
This sequence comes from Bacilli bacterium, assembly GCA_024698065.1. Taxonomy (GTDB): domain Bacteria; phylum Bacillota_I; class Bacilli_A; order RFN20; family CAG-826; genus UBA4951. The sequence goes on along the minus strand of JAILRR010000077.1, from coordinate 2,314 downwards.
ATATGAAAAAACAAATATTAATACCTTCTTTGTTGACCGCTTTCGCTTTGGCTGGTTGCAATAATGGAACACCTAAGAAAAGCAGCGTGGCTCCAGTCGTTGAGGATCACAAAGTCCAAGTCATCGTCATGTCTGGCCAGTCCAACATGGAAGGAAGCACCTATTTCGACAACGGGCAAGGGTGGCTAAGAAACGCCTGCAATGAGCTTGTCGAAGAAGGACACGATCCAATCGATGCGGATTTATTCTTCAGTGGCATGAGCGATATCCAGTGCTCATACCGTGGCTATTACCCATATGGCGGTGGCGATCCTGCCGCGAATGCGCACGCCTCGAACACCACTGATAAGATGGCTGGCAAATTCCTTAACCTCAAGGTTGGCATGGGACAGAAAGATGTCGCCATGGGACCAGAAATCGGTTTAGGAAACGTCCTCCACACAAACGAAGTTGGAACCGCGGAGAAGCCTGTCTATCTCATTAAGAGCGCTTTCTCAGGTTCTTCCTTCAAAATCCAGAATGGTTCGAAGAAACACTGGAAAGTCGCTAGCGACAACAATGGCGAAGAAGGCGAGCTTTGGACCGAAACCAAGCAGTTTGTTAAGAACAACCTAGAGCTCATCGAAGACGCCGGCTTCGAACCAGAGATCAAAGCCTGGCTTTGGCACCAAGGCGAATCCGACACGGATAACAACGATCAGGCTGGCGAAGAGCAGTATGGCGTCTTTATGCGTCACCTCCTAGGCGAATTTAGAAACGAGTTCGCGGAATATGCGCCAGAGGGAGAAGGAGATAACATCGCCTTTGTTGACTGCACTATCTATGATGGCACCCGTCTTACTTATACTGGTGTCGACACTTTGAACGCCACCAAGAGAGCCATCGCCGAAGAAAGCGAGAACAACTACATCATCAACGCTTCTTGCAAAGACGACAAAGGCCTTGGCCTTGAAATCGGAGGTCAGCAGAACTTAGGTGGCTGCTACGACACATATCACTACGTCACCAAAGACTTATTTAGACTCGGTGAAGCCTACGGAAACATCCTTATCGACAATGACATCATCGAACACTAAGGAAAGCTTATGAAGAAAACATTATTAGTCACTTCCTTATTGCTCACTTTGGGCTTAGCTTCCTGTGGCAAAACCGAAGCGAAAAGCCAGAAGTCAGTGGAAGAAGGGCCAAAGAAAGCCCAAGTCATCGTCATGTCTGGCCAATCCAACATGGAAGGCAGCACCCTTTGGGGTGAGAAAGCAAACGCAAATCACAAGGAAGATGACGACAATTGGTTAGAGAAATCTTTTGAAGAACTTGAGACCGAGTACCCAGCATCCGATTACATCAACGGCAATGTCCCAGAGATTCAGATGTCCTTCCGTTGCTTCTTTCCTTACGAGGACCCAATCAAAGTGAATGCCTCAAATATGGAAGATCCATTGGCAGGGGAATTCAAAAACCTTTCTGTCGGCATGGCCAACCAAACAAGGTTCATCGGACCTGAGATTGGCCTAGCCAATATCCTTAGGGAAAAAGCATCTGAGGACGCTCCGATCTTCTTCATCAAGAGCGCATACGGCGGTTCCTCCTTAGGCGACCAAAATGGCATCAACAAAGAATACATCTGGAGAACGAAAGAAGACGGTAACGGCACCGAAGGAAAGCTTTGGACCGAGACCAAACAGTTCGTCCATAACAACTTAGAGCTCATTGAAGAGCTTGGTTTTGAACCAGAGATCAAAGCTTGGCTTTGGCACCAAGGCGAGTCCGATGGAAATAACAACAATTACAAGAATCAGATGACGCATCTCATCTCTGAGTTCAGAGAAGAATTTGCTCCGAATGCAGTGGATGAGGATGGCAAAAACATCGCTTTCGTTGACTGCACAATCTATGATGGCGGACGTATTGATTACAACGCCGAAAGAGAAGGTGGCCTTAACGATATGAAGAAAGCCATCGCAAAAGAGGGCGATAACAATTACATTATCAACGGTTCCTTCATCGATGAGGGAGGCTTAAAGCTTCAGATCGGTGGTGACGAGAGTCTCGATGGCGGCTTCAACAGATACCATTACATCACCAAAGACTGCATCCGTCTTGGTGAGGCGTATGGTAACATCCTAGTTGATAACAACATCATCGAATAAACCTGGCAAAAACTAAAGAAAAGCCCATGATTTTCATGGGTTTTTGTTTTTACTTGCCGATGTAATTCTCGACTTCTTTGAGGGAATCCTGGTCGTTATAGATGATCTCGAATTTTCCTGTTTCCATTGTCGGGCCATCATAATATGTCCCGTATTTCTTTCTG
>JAILRR010000038.1 GCA_024698065.1 Bacilli bacterium | reverse complement strand
AATGTCAAAGACCTCGAAGGTCTTACGAATTTCAGAAACACCTATCTTGCCAAAAAGAGCGAGCTTTCCTCGCTTATGGGCAAGATGAAAGAAATACCAGCGGAGGAAAGAGGCGCCTTTGGCAAAGCCGTCAATGACGCTAGAGCCAACATCGAAAACGCCTTCAATGAGAAGAAGGCCGCCATCGAGAAAGCCGCTCTTGATGAGAAGCTTAAGAGTGAGCGTATCGACCTCACCCTCCCAGGCAGAACCCACACCCCAGGCAAAATGAACCCATGCTGGATCATCATCGATGAGATGTGCGACATCTTCGCCTCGATGGGATTTGACATCGTCGAAGGAAGAGACGTTGAGACCGATCACTTCAATTTCGAACTCTTAAACGTTCCAAAAGACCATCCGGCCAGAGATATGCAGGATACCTTCTATATCGATGATTCCTTGCTTTTAAGAACCCAAACCTCAGCCGCCCAAGCCCACACCATGCTTGAGAACGAGGAAAAGAAACCAATTAAGATGGTTTGCCCTGGCAAATGCTTCAGAAGAGATGATGACGATGCCACCCATAGCCATCAGTTCGGCCAGATCGAAGGCCTTGTCGTTGACAAAGGCATCTCGCTTGCCGACCTCAAAGGAACCTTAGAGCTCTTCGTTAAGAAGATGTTCGGCGAGAAGAGAGAGATTCGTCTCCGTTCATCCTTCTTCCCATTCACTGAGCCATCCGTCGAAGTCGATGTCTCTTGCGCCAAATGCGGTGGCAAGGGATGCAACATGTGCAAAGGCACCGGTTGGATTGAGATCTTAGGCGCTGGCGAAGTTAACCCAGAAGTCTTAAGAATGTGCGGATATGACCCAGCCGTTTATAGCGGCTTCGCCTTCGGCGTTGGCGTTGAGCGTCTTGCGATGCTCCGTTATGGAATCGACGATATCCGTAGGATCTACGCGAATGACGTCCGTTTCTTAAAGGATTTCAGCGAGAAATAAGGGAGGGCAAAAAAATGAAAGTATCACTTAATTGGTTAAAAACATTCATCAACCTTGAAGGCGTTTCCCCAGAAGAGATTGCCTCCAAACTCACCTTTGCTGGCGTTGAAGTCGATAGCGTCTCCAAGCTTGCTAGCGCGACTAACCTCGTCATTGGCAAAATCCTTACCTGCGTTCCTCATCCAGATAGCGATCATCTTCATATCCTCAATGTTGATGAAGGCAAGAAATACGGTGTCCATCAGATTGTCTGCGGCGCTCCAAATGCGAGAGTCGGCCTTAATGTCATCGTGGCCAGAGAAGGAGCCGTCCTTCCTGGCGGAACCATCGAGAAAGGCGTCATCCGTGGCGTTGAATCCGATGGCATGTGCTGCAGCTTAGCCGAACTTGGCGTCGATAAGAAATTCCTTAGCGAGAAACAAGTCGCGGGAATCGAAGAATTACCAGAAGATGCCCCAATCGGGGAAGAGAACGTCCTTGCCTATTTAGGCATCGACGACGTCATCCTCGACCTTGACCTCCTTGCTAACCGTCCTGACCTTTATGCTATGGAGAACGTCGCCCAAGAAGTTGGCGCCTTACTTGAAAGAGAAGTTAAATTACCTGAATACAAAGAATACGCCCAAGGCGAGAGCGATTTCGTCGTTGGCTCCATCACCGAGAAGTGCAAGCTCTTCGGGGGTCGCGAAATCAAAGGCGTCGTCACCAAACCTTCGCCAAAATGGATGAGTGAGATCCTCACTTCCATGGGCGTTCGTTCGATCAACAACGTCGTCGATATTGGCAACTTCGTCATGCTTCTCACCGGTCAGCCAATCAACATGTATGACGCTGACAAGCTCCCAAAGAGAGAACTCATCGTGAGAGAGGACTTCGAAGGCGAATACGTCGCAATGGATGAGAAAGGATACCCTCTCATCAAAGGCGATCTCGTTGTCGCTAGTGACAAAGTCCCAATGTGCCTTGCTGGCATTATGACATCCCAGGCATGCGCCGTTACCGAAGAAACCAAGAACGTCATCATCGAGGTCGCTAACTTCAATGGCGCTTCGATCCGTCATACTTCCAACCGTCTCGGCCTTGCTTCCGACTCCTCTTCGAGATTCGTCAAAGGCCTCAATACCGAGCAGAGCGAGAGGGTTCTCCGTATCTGCAGCGCTCTTATGGCCGAGCTTGCCGAAGCCAAAGAAGTCCTTTCCTGCAAGACCTATGACGTCATCAAACACGAGAAGAAAGTCATCAAGACAAGCCTTGCTTATATCAATGCCCGTTTAGGAACATCCTTCGATAAAGAGACCGTCGTCAAAACCCTTAGAAGAGACCACATCGAAGTCGAAGAGAATGGCGATGCCTTAGAGTGTTCCATCCCTTATTACCGTATCGACATGGCAGGGGAAGCCGACATCTCAGAAGAGGTCATTAGACTTCTTGGCTATGAGAACGTTGCCGCCAAACTCCCTCCATTAAGCGCTCTCCAAGGTGGTTATTCCGAAGCCCAGAAGAGCAAGAATGCCATCAGACGTTTCTTAAGAAACGAAGGCCTCACCGAAGTTTTGACTTATTCGTTAGTCGATGAGAAGAAGAAAGATGCTTTTGCATATCTAAGCAAGGCTGAGAACTATAAGCTCATCAACCCTCTTACTGACGACAAAGAATATCTTAGAAAGAACTTAATCGCTTCTCTCCTTGAGTGCGCTTCCTATAACTTCGCCCACCAAAACAAAGACCTCGCCATCTATGAGATCAGTGATGTCGATGCGAAGAACTTCAAAGGCAGGCATCTTGCCATTGTCCTTTTAGGAAACGAATCGATCGTTGGACAACTCTCCATAAGACCTTACGACTATTACAGCGCCAAAGGCTATCTCGAAGGCATCCTTAATCTCCTTAACCTCAATCTCAGCCGCTTCAGATTAGACAAACTCGCTAGCGACAAAGAGAAATTCCACCCATATCGCAGCGCGGCCCTCTATGCCGGGCGTGACATGGTTGCCGTCTTTGGTGAGATTCACCCAAGCAAAGCCAAGGAACTTGGTTTTGGCAAGAGCCCAGTCGTCATGCTTGAGCTTGATCTTGAGGCTCTCCTCAACATGAAATCAAGCGCTTCGAAAGCCTCAATCCCACCTCGTTTCCCGATGGTGGTCCGTGATCTTGCTTTCTTAGTGGGCGACACTGAGGACTACATGAACATCAGACGCGAGATCATGAGACTCGACAAGACCATCGTCGATGTCGATATCTTTGATAGCTATGTCGGTGAGAATATCGAGAAAGGCAAGAAGTCGCTTGCCATCACCATCTCATTCCGTTTAGAGGATAGAACCCTCAAAGACGAGGAAGTCACCTCCGTCATGGAGAAGATCATCGGCATGCTCAAGATGCGTTTCAACGCTGAGGTACGTTCCTAATGACCAAAGTCAATAAGTCCTCCTTATCAGAAGGCAGATACCAGGAATACGAAGCTTCTCCCGTCTTTGACGCGATGATGCTTTCTTACCCAATCAAGTCGATCCCTTCTTTCCACTATGTGGCCAAGGTCACAAAAAGAGATGAAAGGGCCCTCGTTATGATGAACGCCGGTGGAGAGCTCGAAGTCTTTGACTCAAGAGACAACGTCCCGTTCATCTATCCTTTCGCCATCAAAGAAGAGACCCTCGTCCTTGATGAGGAGGATGGCGAATCAATCGGCTACATCGTTCCTGGCGCTTCATTCGACTTAGACGCTTTAGCACTCGACATTGTCAAATCATCTCTCCCATTAAGACTCATCAGAAACGAGGAAAGCACCCTCAAAGATGAAGTCGGAGGGGTGAGAATCCTAAGCGACGAGGAGAAAGCCAAAGAAGGTTCCAAAGGCGGAATCCGAATCAAAGGCCTCGACGAGGAATAGTGTATCGTGCACATATAAACCGCTGCTTTGCGGCGGTTTTTTCATTTTTGACCCCGCTTTTTCAAGAAAAATGTTTGCAGAAAAGCCAGACGTATTGTTAAATATAGCCAAAGGTGGGAAAAAGTGGGAAAGTATTTTGGAACCTACAACCGTGTTTTAGACGACAAACATCGTCTTCAACTTCCGTCAAAGCTTGTTGGCGAACTTCCAGCAAGATTTTACGCAGTTAAAGGACACGAAGGCGCCATTGCCATCTTTGAGGAAAAAGGTTTCGATGCCTTCCTTGAAGACCTCCAGAAACGTTCTTACCTTGACCGCGATGTTCGCGCTTACGTGAGAGAAGTGTCCGCTTCGACAAACATCCTTGATGTCGATAGCCATGGTCGCATCTCTCTCCCAACCCTGGAAGGCGAAGTCGTCGTCATCGGCGTCATCGACCATTTTGAGATCTTCAGCAAAGAGACTCATGAAAAAGTCATGAAAGACGCTGAAGTGAGATTCGACGAACTCGCCCAGACGATTGCTGATCACGAAGGGAAGTAGTGCCTATGGAAAACGAGCATTACAGCGTCCTTCTTGATGAGACCATCTCTCTTCTTGAACCGAAGGAAGATGGCATATATGTCGACTTGACTCTAGGAAGAGGTGGCACCTCTAGCGCCATCCTCCGCCATCTCAAAGCCGGTCACCTTTATTCCTTCGATATGGATAAAGAAGCCATCGAGAAAAGCACAAAAAGATTAGAGTCGGTCGGAAAAAACTTCACCATCATCAATAGCAACTTCGCTTACTTCCTCGAAGAGTTAAGAAAACTTGGGATCACCAAGGTCGACGGCATCACCGCAGACCTAGGAGTCTCATCCCCACAGTTTGACGAAGGCGAAAGAGGATTCAGCTACCGTTACGATAGCGAGCTCGACATGAGAATGGACCTTGATGCGCCATTATCCGCCAAAAGCATCGTGAACACTTATTTGTTAGAAGACTTAACAAGAATCTTCCGCGAATATGGCGAAGACAATGATTCCTATCGAGTCGCAAAGCGAATCGTGGAATATAGGGCAAAGAAGGAAATCGAAACAACCTTCGAGCTCGTCGACATCATCAAAAGTGCCAAACCCGCTAAGGTTTTGGCCAAAAAAGGACACCCTGCAAAGCAGATCTTTCAAGCCCTTCGTATTGAAACCAACCATGAGCTTGATAACCTCAAAGCCCTTCTAAGCGGCTTCGATGAGATCCTTAAACCAGAAGGTGTCATCGCCATCATCAGCTTCCATTCCCTCGAAGATAGGCTCGTTAAGAACCGTTTCAGGGAACTTACTGTCATCGAAGGGGATAGGCACTCGCTAATGCCATCACTCAAAGAAGAAGCGCCATACATCAATCTCACGAAGCACGCAATTCGTGCTTCTGATAAGGAGCTTGGTGAAAACCATCGCTCCACCAGCGCCCTTTTAAGGGCCATCAAGAAGAAAGGAGAGTCAAAGTGAAAGACAAGCTTGAGAAAACTGGCCACAAAAAAGGCTATTACATGAGACGTGGCTTCCTCAAAGGACTGGCTTTTGGCTTTGCTTTGCTCACCGTTGCGGCCATCCCGATTGGAATCTCCTACAAGATCTCGGTGGCAAAAATTGATGAGCCAAAAGCTGCCAAACACGTCGAGGAGACAAAAAAGCAGCACGAAGAAGAGTCGCTTCCTGAAGCAAGCATCGAAGAATAAACATAGATCTCCTTTTGGAAAAAGGTTCCCTGTCTTTGCATAGGGGCCTTTTTTGTAATAAAATTTCCCCATGCTTTCTCTAAGAAAGAAAACCTTCTATAGGATTCTCGTCGGAAGCCTCATCGCTATCCTTCTTTCTTTAGTCATATCTCTTACTTCAAGCGATTCCATCTCCCCGGTATTCGGTTCCTTCCATGGGGACGCTTTCTCGGTGGATGGGGTTCTTTTCATGTATGATGCGAAAGCCATACTCGCTGGAAAGAAGCCATACCTAGAGGTTTTCGATCACAAAGGCCTATATCACCTTTTCGTTGATGCGCTTGGCCTTCTTATCGGTGATAGCGTTGGCGTTCTCGTTCTTGAGACCATCTTTGGGGCGGTTTCTCTTCTTTTGTTATTTGAGACTCTAGAAAAACTTGAGATGTCCTTATTCCAAAAGGCAGTGGCTGTCGGTTTTTTCGCCACACTTAGGATGTTAATAGGGGGAGGGAACGCGATTGGCATTTGGCTACTTCCATGGGCTAGCGCTTACCTCTATTTCTACATCAGGGCCATCAAAGAGGAGAAGGAACGTTTCTTCTTAATCGGTTCTATCTTCCTTGGCGTTGAGGTCGCTTTGTCATTCAACTCAAGACCGCTTGACACCATCTTCGTCTATGGCGGGATGATTTATCTTCTCATCAAAGGCATCAAAGAGCACAAGATGGGAATGTTCTGGATGAATGCTTTGGCGGCTTTCTTGGCCTTTGCCATCGTCTCTAGTGTCTTCGTCGTCATCGCCATCAGCGGTGGTTATCTCGTTGAGATGCTAAAAGCCACCTTCCTAGAGAATTTCACCTACATCGGAAGGACGGCGAATTTCCCTCTTGAGCAGGTCTTCTTCAGAATCGGGGCAGGCTTACTTATCGTCATCGCTTTCGTGGTCTATTTCTTAGAGAGGAAGTGGGGTGCGGATGCCGTTATGAGGAACTTTCTTTTCACCTTGTTCCTCAGTGTTTTCGTCCCTCTTATCTTCCTTGGAAGATATTTGTCGTATCTACTTTGTGGAGTCACTCTCTTCTCCATTTGTCTTTCTTTCTTCATCAAATCTATCCCAGAAGGAAAGGGGTCTTTGTTCACACAAAGAATCATGGCCTCTATTTTCGCCGCAGGTATTGTCCTCTTTGGCGTATTGACCCCAGTCCTTTATTACACGACCGGGGTAGCGGATCTAAGCTACGCTCTCAATAGCCAAGATGAGAAAGCCTTGCTTGAGACAATCCCTCTCGAAGACAGAAAAGATGAGAAGGTCTTTGCGATCGATTGCTCATGCTCCGTCTATCTTTCCTTGGGCACCATCTCCGAAGAAAGGTTCTATGCGAATCAGTCGTGGTGGTCCCTCGACAACGAGGAAGTGATACCAGAAGTTATCACTTTCATCAAAACGAAGAAACCGACCTGGATCGTCCTCTCAAAAGACCCATTGTCGAAAGAGAATTTTGGTGAAGCGCTTAGTGATTATCGCCTGATTAGCGAAAAAGCCGCTAGGTTTGATATCTATCGTCTTAACGATATTGTTTTCTAATTTTTTGCCATAAAACTACTAATTCCCTATCGTTAGAGATTGAGAAAAGCCTTCAGGTATTCTAAACTAGAATACAAATATGGAACGCACCATCAAAAACACCGCAGTCTTAGAGATATGCTCCTCGAGCGTCAAATTCGCCGTGGGCTATAGTGAGGGAAGGATTCCTCACGTTCTTTACTACAAGAAATTCCCGATCAGTGGCTTCGTCAAAGATGGTCAGATTCCTAGCCCGAATGCTCTCGGTGAGGCGCTTGCCCCATATCTCAATATCGAAGATGAGGACCTCAAACTCAAAGTCGACCCGACTCAGATCGATTTCGTGATGCCTCCGCTAGGCTTCCAGGTTTTCCAAAACGACAAGACCACGAACGTCGTCCGCGATACCGTTGAACAACTCGATATCAGCAACGTCACCCTTATGCTCAAGCGTGACGAAGTTCCTGCCGGTTCATATCTCGTCGATATCGTCCCTGATTGCTTCGTCATCGATAACAGAAAGCAATATAGCAACCCTCCATTAGGGGAAAGGGCCGAATACCTTACCCTCTATGCGAAGATCTTCACTCTTCCTGAGGCTATCTATGGTTCCTATGTCCAAGCCGCTCAAAGCGCGGGCTTAAGAGTCATCCATTCAAGCGTGGCCACCCAGTGTGCCGCTATGATGATCGGTTCAGAAGGCGGATTCCCAAGCACTTATTTCTATCTTGATCTCGGTGCCCATCTTACGACCGTCTCGCTTGTTGGCAACAATTCGCCTTACGCAAGTCTCTTCTTCCCTCTAGGAGGAGATGACCTCTCATCTAAGATTGCCAAAGCCTTCGATATCCCTCTTGAGGATGCTGAAGAGCTTAAGAAGAAATACGGATTTGACGAAAGGACGTTCCCTTATCCTTCCCCAATCTACAAAAAAGAGATCGATGGCAAAAAGATAACCATCACCCAAACCCAGCTCAATAGCGTAATCTCTGAATTCTTCACTTCGTATGACGCCTATATCAAAAACGCCATCAATACCTTGGTTGAGAATCAGGCCAAGGCTCAGAATATGGCGGACAAGAAACCTTTCGAGAAGCTTCCTATCGTCATCTCTGGTGGAACTTCCTTGCTTAAAGGCTTAGACAAACTCCTTGGCGATCTTAACGCCAGGGGCATCCACAAATTCATTCCGAAGACACTAGGTGCTCGTGATCCAGGTGCCACGAACATCCTTGGCCTCATTGTTTCTGGAGGCGAATATAGAGGCACCTTAGAAGACAATTACCATGGAATCTCAAGCTTAACGAGGGGTTCCAAGAAGGAGGATTAGTTATGCCATTCGATGATGACATCCGTGATTTAGACAATTTCGAACCTGTGGCCAAAATCGTCGTTATCGGCGTTGGCGGAGCAGGCAACAACGCGGTTAACCGCATGATCGACGAGAACATCCAGAACGTCGAGTTTTACGTCGTCAACACCGACAAGCAAGCTTTAGCTTCCTCCAAAGCTTCCCACCGAATCGTTATCGGCGAGGAAATCACCAAAGGTCTTGGCGCTGGCGGAGACCCTGCCATGGGTAAAGCCGCTGCCGAGGCTTCCAAAGAAACCATTCAGAAAATCGTTGAAGGAGCCGACATGGTCTTCGTGGCTGCCGGTATGGGCAAAGGCACAGGCACAGGCGCTGCGCCAGTCATCGCCCGCATTGCCAAAGACGCTGGCTGCTTAACCGTCGCTATCGTCACCCGCCCATTCACCTTCGAAGGACCAAAACGTATTGAGAACAGCGTCCAGGGTCTTAACGCCCTCAAGGATGCCGTTGATTCCATCATCATTGTCTCTAACGACAAACTTCTTATGTCGGCCGGAAACGCCCCAATCAACATGGCTTTCAGCGAATCCGACGCCATTCTTTGCCAATCGGTCAGAACGGTTGCTGACCTTATCCTCGTCCCAGCTCAGATGAACCTCGACTTCGCCGATGTTAAGTCAACCCTTAAATCTAGTGGCGTCGCCCTTATCGGATATGGCATTGGCAAAGGACCGAAGAAAGCCGAAGAAGCGGCGGACAATGCCGTTAATTCCCCACTTTTGGAGACTTCGATCTCAGGTGCAAGACGCGCTATCTGCGCCGTTACCTGCGGTTCAAACGTCACCCTTTACGAAGCCCAGGAATGCGTCAATAGAATCAATGCCCAGGCTGGCGGAGCCATCGACATCAAGTTCGGTGTCTCAATCAACCCGAATATCGATGACACCATCGTCGTCTCCGTAATCGCTAGCGACTTCACCGAGGAATTCGATTTCAATTCGACACCGAAATTCGTCGCTCCATCGAAAGAAGAACTCGGGAATGGCATCAATGAACCTAGCAAACCTGTCGAAATCGTCACAAACGTTGAAACGAAGGAAGATGAAGACGGAATCGCCGATGACATCCTTCCAAACTTCCTCAAAGACGATTGACGAATAACCGAGCCAAACCGCTCGGTTTTTCTTTAACTTCTTTGAAGTTCCTTGCAAAAGAAGGGCACTTCCTTTATAGTGTCCTCGGCTAGGATGATAGAGCGAGCGAGCGCACCCTACAGAGAGCCTCTTGGATGAGAACGAGGCACCGCGCAAGCCCCATCACTATCGGAGCCATCCTTCTGAAATAGTAGTAGGAAGGACGTCACCCTAACGTTATCTAGGGACTTGAGTGCGATTAATCGAACTAAGGTGGTACCACGCGGAATGCGCCCTTAGATGGGCGTTTTTTATTTCTTGAAAGGAGAGAATCCATGAGTGAGCTCAAAGACACGTTGCTTATGCCTAACACCGGTTTTGAGATGAGGGGAAACCTCACCATCAAAGAACCGAAGATGATTGAAAAGTGGCATGAGATGAATCTTTACGAAAAGATGAACCAGAACAGAGAGGGTTGCGAAGAATACCTTCTCCATGATGGCCCTCCATACGCCAACGGCGACATTCACTGCGGCCACATGCTCAATAGGCTCCTCAAAGATTTCACCGTCCGTTACAAGAACATGAAGGGCTATAAGACCCCATTTGTCTTCGGCTGGGATACGCATGGCCTTCCAATCGAGGTCAGAGTCACCAAATCGGGCGTGAACCGCAAAGCGATGTCCGTCGCTGATTTCCGTGACCATTGCAAACACTACGCCTATGAGCAAGTCGAAAGACAAAAAGGCCAGATCAAGCGCCTTGGTTGCTTAGGCGACTATGATCACCCATACCTCACTTTGATGCCAGAATACGAAGCCCGTCAGATCGATGTCTTCGCTAAGATGGCCCTTAGAGGCATAATCTACAAAGGCCTCAAGCCAGTTTACTGGTCCCCATCGAGCGAATCCGCTCTCGCTGAGGCTGAAGTTGAATACCAAGACGTTACCGCGAGAACCTTATATATCGCTTTCGATGTCCTTGATGGCAAAGACAAACTCCCAGCAGGTTCGAAGGTCATCATTTGGACCACAACCCCGTGGACCATCCCTCATAACAAGGCGATCGCTCTCAACCCAAAATTCGAATATGGCTTAT